>NZ_QKRU01000120.1:0-10829 GCF_003234055.1 Pseudomonas sp. 57B-090624 | reverse complement strand
ACTGGCAAGCAGATCGTCTGCGCAGCGATGCGCAAGCTGCTGAACATCGCCTATGGCGTCTTGAAATCGGGCCAGCCATTTGACGCAAAACTGGCCCTTGCTCACTAGGAATCAAGACGGTATCTACATTCCGGCCTACCGCCGAGGTTGGTTCGGGCGCGGTAATTCGTAGGGTGGATGGCGCTTTTTCATCCACCAAGCGGTGTTGGTCGTTAAACACGGAGTTCCCGTAGGTTGGGCTGAGGTACGAAGCCCAACGTCGCAAGGCCGGACGTCGCTCCGTTGGGCCTCGCTGCGCTCGGCGCCAACCTACGGTTGCGTGCAGGCCGGCAACCAGTATGTGGGGCTGGACGCCGCAATGGTGGATGGGTGAAGCGTCATCCACCCTACGCCACGGGTTGCTCCCACGGCCCTGACACAGCTGTTCCACCTCTCGTTGCGCCTGTCCTGCGCCTGCGACAGTTGCCCGCGTCTCCACTTCATCACGCTGGCGCCGTCACCCTCGCCAAACCCATCTGCCACGGGCCCTGCAGCCATCCAGCGCAACGCTGGCACAGCCATTGCGACAGGGCTGGGACCGTGGCGCGAGGCTGCGGCCCTAATAAGAATCGGAGACCCATTGATGAAGCACATCGGCCTGCAACGCAGCGGAGGCTGGGAGCCGCCGCCCGCCGCCTCGACCCTCAAGCACCTGATCGCCGCCATCGCCCTGGGCGTGGCCTGTTCCTCGGCCGCCTGGGCGGCCGACGTGGACGGCAAGCGCATCATCGCCGCCGACCAGGAGCCCGGTAACTGGATGAGCCACGGGCGCACCTACGACGAGCAGCGCTACAGCCCGCTGAAGACCATCAACGACAACAACGTCGGCAAGCTCGGCCTGGCCTGGAGCTACAAGCTCGACCTGGACCGCGGCGTGGAAGCCACCCCCATCGTGGTGGACGGGGTGATGTACACCACCGGCCCCTTCTCGGTGGTCTACGCGCTGGATGCGCGTAACGGCAAGCTGCTGTGGAAGTACGACCCGCAATCGGACCGCAACCGCGCCGGCGAGGCCTGCTGCGACGCGGTGAACCGTGGCGTGGCGGTGTGGAAGGACAAGATCTACGTCGGCGTGCTCGACGGCCGCCTGGAGGCCATCGATGCCAAGACCGGCAAGCGCGTCTGGTCGGTGGACACGCGCAACGACAAGAAGCGCAGCTACACCATCACCGGTGCGCCGCGCGTGGTGAACGGCAAGGTGATCATCGGCAACGGCGGCGCCGAGTTCGGCGTGCGCGGCTATGTCACCGCCTACGACGCCGAGACCGGCAAGCAGGCCTGGCGCTTCTTCACCGTACCGGGCGACCCCAAGCTGCCGCCGGAAGACAAGGCCATGGAGATCGCCCGCAAGACCTGGTACGGCGACGCCTTCGTCGAGCAGGGTGGCGGCGGCACCGCCTGGGACTCCTTCGCCTTCGACCCGGAGCTGAACCTGCTCTACATCGGCGTCGGCAACGGCTCGCTGTGGGACCCGAAATGGCGCAGCCAGGCCAAGGGCGACAACCTGTTCCTGTCCTCCATCGTCGCGGTCAACGCCGACACCGGCGAATACGCCTGGCACTACCAGACCACCCCCGGCGACGCCTGGGACTTCACCGCCACCCAGCACATGATCCTCGCCGAGCTGCCCATCGAGGGTAAGCAGCGCAAGGTGCTGATTCAGGCACCGAAGAACGGCTTCTTCTACGTCATCGACCGCGCCACCGGCGAGTTGCTCTCGGCCAAGGGCATCGTGCCGCAGAACTGGACCAAGGGCATGGACATGAAGACCGGCCGGCCCATCGTCGACGAGGAGAACGCCGCCTACTGGAAGAACGGCAAGCGCAACCTGGTGACCCCGGCCTTCTGGGGCGCCCACGACTGGCACCCGATGTCCTACAACCCCAACACCGGGCTGGTGTACATCCCGGCGCACATCATGTCGGCCTACTACGAGCACATCCCGGATGCGCCCAGGCGCAACCCGTTCAAGAGCATGTACCAGCTGGGCCTGAAGACCGGGATGATGCCCGAGGGCCCGGACGGCCTGCTGGAAATGGCCAAGACCTGGTCCGGCAAGCTGATCGCCTGGGACCCGGTGAAACAGGAGCCGGTCTGGGAGGTGCCCTACGTCACCATCTTCAACGGCGGCACCCTGAGCACGGCGGGCAACCTGGTGTTCGAGGGCAGCGCCGATGGCCGGGTGATCGCCTACGCCGCCGACAGCGGCAAGAAGCTCTGGGAGCAACCCGCCGCCAGTGGCGTGATGGCGGCACCTGTGACCTACAGCGTCGACGGCGAGCAGTACGTGACCTTCATGGCCGGCTGGGGCGGCGCCTTTTCCACCTTCGCCGGGGCCCTGTCCCTGCGTGCCGGCGTGCAGCCCTTCTCCCAGGTGCTGACCTACAAGCTCGGCGGCACCGCCAAGCTGCAGGAGCCGGCACCGCCGGCCGACGCCCCGGAGCCGCCGCCACTGACCGCCAGCGCTGCGGACGTCGAGGCCGGCGCCAAGCTCTACGACGGCCACTGTTCCCAGTGCCACGGCATCCACGCGGTGAGCGGCGGCGTGCTGCCGGACCTGCGCAAGCTGACGACCGAGAAGCACCAGATGTTCCTCGGCATCCTCTACGGCGGTCGCGTGCCCGACGGCATGCCGTCCTTCGCCGAGGCCTTCAACGCCGCCGAGGTCGAGCAGATCCACCAGTACCTGATCAAGCGCGCCCATGACCTCAAGCAGGAAGGCGACGCCTGGAAGCGCTTCAGCGCCAAGTGATCCGCCGGGCGGGCCGGATGCCCGCCCGTTCCCCTCCCTGAAAGCAAGCGAGAGCGACCATGACCGAGACCCCCCTCTACCAGAACTACATCGCCAACGCCTTCGTCGGCAGCGACCAGCACATCGAGGTGCACAACCCGGCCAACGCCGAGCTGCTGGCGCGGGTGCCCGAATCCCCCGTCGAGCAGGTGGAACGCGCCATCGCCGCCGCCCGTGGCGCGCAGAAGGCCTGGGCCGCGAAGCCGGCCATCGAGCGCGCCGGCTACCTGCGGCAGATCGCCACCAAGGTACGCGCCAATGCCGAGCGCCTGGCGCGGATCATCACCCGCGAACAGGGCAAGGTGCCGGCGCTGGCGCTGGTGGAGGTCAACTTCACCGCCGACTACCTGGACTACATGGCCGAGTGGGCGCGGCGCCTGGAAGGCGAGGTGCTGACCAGCGACCGGGTCAACGAACACGTGTTCCTGCTGCGCAAGCCGCTGGGCGTGGTGGCCGGCATCCTGCCGTGGAACTTCCCGTTCTTCCTCATCGCCCGGAAGATGGCGCCGGCCCTGCTGACCGGCAACACCATCGTCATCAAGCCCAGCGAAGAAACGCCGATCAACTGCTACGAATTCGCCCGCCTGGTGGCCGAGACGGACCTGCCCAGCGGCGTGTTCAACGTCGTTGGCGGGCGTGGCGCCAGCGTTGGCCACAGCCTCACCAGCCACGCGGGCGTGGACCTGATCAGCTTCACCGGCAGCGTCAACACCGGCGCGCGGATCATGGCCGCCGCCGCGCCGAACATCACCAAGCTCAACTTGGAGCTGGGCGGCAAGGCCCCGGCCATCGTCCTCGCCGACGCCGACCTGGACCTGGCGGTGACCGCCATCACCGCCTCGCGGGTGATCAACACCGGGCAGGTGTGCAACTGCGCCGAGCGCGTCTACGTCGAGCGCAAGGTGGCCGATGCCTTCATCGACAAGATCGCCTCGGCCATGGCCGCCACCCGCTACGGCGACCCCTCGGAGGACGCCGAGCTGGATATGGGCCCGCTGATCAACCAGGCCGGCCTCGACAAGGTCGCGCAGATGGTGCGCACCGCCCAGGGCCAGGGTGCCCAGGTGGTCACCGGCGGCGCCGTGGCCGACAAGGGCAAGGGCTTCCACTACCAGCCCACGGTGCTGGCCGGTTGCAAGGCGGACATGGAGATCATGCGCAAGGAGATCTTCGGCCCGGTGCTGCCGATCCAGATCGTCGACGACCTCGACGAAGCCATCGCCCTGGCCAACGACAGCGAGTACGGCCTGACCTCGTCCATCTACACCCGCAGCCTCGGCGCGGCGCTGAAGGCCAGCCGCGAGATCGACTTCGGCGAGACCTACGTCAACCGCGAGAACTTCGAGGCCATGCAGGGCTTCCACGCCGGCACGCGCAAATCCGGCATCGGTGGCGCGGATGGCAAGCACGGGCTGTACGAGTTCACCCACACCCATGTGGTGTACATCCAGGCGTGAGGGGCAGGCGTGGCGGTGGTGTTCGCCGTCACGCCTGATCGCGAATGAATTCGCCCCTACGGGTCAGAACATCTCATTGGGCTGGACGATGCCGTGTTTCTTCATCTTGCGGTACAGCGTGGAGCGGGAAATGCCCGAGGCCTCGGCCGCGGCGCTGATGTTCCAGCGGTGCTGGCGCAGGGTGGCCAGCAGGTGCCGGGCCTCGTCGTCACCCAGCTGGCCGGCGAGGCTGGCGGGCGCTTCGGCGCGGGGCGCGAGCGTGGCGGGGAGGGCAGCCTGATGCAGCTCGGCGGGCAGGCAATCGCAGTCGATCACGCCGTCCTCGGCCAGGGCCACCGCGTAGCGCAGGGCATTGAGCAACTGGCGGATATTGCCCGGCCAGGGATGGGCGAGCAGGCGCTGGCGGGCCGCCTCGTCCAGGTGCAGCCCTTCGGCGCCGGGCTGGGCGGCGAGCAGGGCCTCGATCAGCTCGGCGCGGTCGCTGCGTTCGCGCAGGGCCGGCAGGGAGAGGGTCATGCCGCTGAGGCGGTAGAACAGGTCCTCGCGGAACAGCTTGGCCTGGATCATCCCGGCCAGGTCCTGGTGGGTGGCGGAGACCACCTGCACATCCAGCGGCACCGGTGCTTCGGCGCCCAGGGGGAAGAGCTCGCGCTCGGCCAGCACGCGCAGCAGGCGCGTCTGCAGGTGGGCGGGCATGTCGCCGATCTCGTCGAGGAACAGGGTGCCGCCGTTGGCCAGCTCCAGCTTGCCCTTCATGCCCTTCTTGCTGGCGCCGGTGAAGCTGCCGCCGCGGTAGCCGAACAGTTCGCTCTCGATCAGCGTCTCCGGGATCGCCGCGCAGTTGAGTGCGACGAAGGGCCCGGCACGGCGGGCGCTGGCCTGGTGGATGGCGCGGGCGAAGGCCTCCTTGCCGGTGCCGGTCTCGCCGGTGATGAGGATGGGAATGCCCTTGTCGATCACCTTGCGGATACGCCGCACGCCTTGCTGCAACTGTGGGTCGCTGCCGCCGAGGCGTTCCAGATTGGGGTGCTCGCTGGCCGCTGTGCGCACCTGCGGAGCGGGCGTGGCCGGGCGCAGGTGCCCGGCGGGAATGCGCAGGCCGACGTCCACCAGCGCCTCGCCCTGCAGGGCGCGCAGGCGCACGCCACGGGCGCCGCCGCTGGTGAGGCTGAGCAACTCGTCGACGTTGGCCGGCAGCAGGCTGTCGATGCGCCGGCCGAGCAGGGCGCTGCCGGGGTCTTCTTCATGGGCGACGAAGGCGGCGCGGTTGGCGCCGATCACCCGGCCCTGTTCATCCAGGGCCAGCAACTGTTCGTTGGCCAGGTCGGTGATGTCGTCGCGGGGCTTGATGGACAGGGTCAGGCGGTCGCGGTAGCTCTGGCGGAAGTGGGCGTTCTCGATCAGCCGCGCGTACAGGATCACCAGTTGCAGGGTCAGGTACTGCGCCTCCTTGGGCCCGTCGCTGTTCAGGCAGGTGGCGTTGAGGCAGCCGCGCAGCCGGCCCTGGGGGTCGAAGATCGGCGACACCGAGCAGCTCAGCCGTGCGTTGGCCGCGAGGAAGTGTTCCTGGCGGTGGATGGTCAGCGCCTGGCCGGCCGCCAGGGCGGTGCCGATGCCGTTGGTGCCGACCACGGACTCGTCCCAGCGGGCGCCGACGATCAGGCCGGACTGGGTGTAGCGGTCGCGCTCGGCGGGCAGGCGGGCATCCAGGGTGATGCCGTCCTCGTCGCTGAGCAGCACCGCGAAACCGGCCTGCACCACGCGGCGGGCGAGGCCGGTGACGCCCTGGCTGGCGATGGCCAGGTATTCCTGGTGCTGGGCCTGGTGCTGGCGGATCTCGGCGGCGGTGAGGATGTTCTTCTCGCCACGCCCGCTCGGGTCGAGGCGGTGCTGGGTGACGCTGCGGTACCAGGACTGGGCGATCAGCCCGTCGGGGCGGATGCCGCGCCCGGGGAAGTGGTGGTCGACGAAGGCCGCGAGTTCGCTGGCGCTGGTCTCCGAGGCAGGCAAGGTCATAGGCACTCCCGTTGGCCGTTGGCGGCCCCTGGGGGCGCACCTCGGCGTCTTGTTGTTTTTGTCGAACCGGCAGCCCGGCCGGACGCTCCAACCATAGACCGCAGGGCTGCCGCCCGCCGTTATCCATCCGTCGGAGGTGGCCTGGATACAGCAAGGCACATGCCGAAAGCTTCAGTCGCCGCCGCAAGGCCCGGCCCAGGGCGCCTCGTCGCCGGGCCCTGCCGTGCGGGGCGCATGGGCAGCCGTCGCAGCGATGCGACAGCTGTAGCGGGCGGGCGCACAGCTGTCGCACGCACGCTACCAAATCAGGACCGGAACTCGTTCGAAAGTAGCATTCGGGGGTATCGGGCCTGGTGGTTAACTCAAACCTGCCGGAATTCTCCGGCGCCATAAGAAGAGGATCGACCCATGTGGACTAAACCCGCCTATACCGACCTGCGCATCGGCTTCGAAGTGACCATGTACTTCGCCAACCGCTGATCGTCCTTGCCCCGGTCCGCCGGGGCTTCCCGCCAGGGGTTCCCATGCATATCCAGATTCTCGGCTCCGCCGCCGGCGGAGGCTTTCCGCAGTGGAACTGCAACTGTCGCAACTGCGCCGGCCTGCGCGCCGGCACCCTCAACGCCGAGGCGCGCACCCAGTCCTCCATCGCCCTGAGCGATGACGGGATCAACTGGGTGCTGTGCAACGCCTCCCCCGACATCCGCGCGCAGATCGAGGCCTTCCCGGCGTTGCAGCCGGCCCGGCGCCTGCGCGACACGGCCATCGCCGCGGTGCTGCTGATGGACAGCCAGATCGACCACGTCACCGGCCTGCTGACCCTGCGCGAGGGCTGCCCGCATTCGGTGTGGTGCACGGAGATGGTCCACCAGGACCTGACCAGCGGCTTCCCGCTGTTCACCATGCTGCAGCACTGGAACGGCGGCCTGCTCTGGAACCCCATCGCCCTGGACGGCGAGCCCTTCAGCATCCCCGCCTGCCCGGGGCTGCGCTTCACCGCCATCGCCCTGCGCAGCAGCGCGCCGCCCTATTCGCCGCACCGGGGCAACCCGCACCCGGGCGACAACATCGGCCTGTTCGTCGAGGACCTGCGCACCGGCGGCTCGCTCTTCTACGCGCCGGGCCTGGGCCAGGTGGACGAGGCGCTGCTGGGCTGGATGCGCCGCGCCGACTGCCTGCTGGTGGACGGCACCCTCTGGCGCGACGACGAGATGCGCCTGTGCGAGGTGGGCGACAAGCTCGGCAGCGAGATGGGCCACCTGCCGCAGAGCGGCCCCGGCGGCATGCTGGAGGTGCTGGGCGGCCTGCCGGACAAGCGCCGGGTACTCATCCACATCAACAACACCAACCCCATCCTCGATGCCGATTCCGCCGAGCGCGCCGAACTGGACGCGCGCGGTATCGAAGTGGCCCGCGATGGCATGGCCATCCGCCTCTGAGCCGGTGGCGCATAACAAGGAGCTGTCCATGCAACAGACCGCCATGAGTCCCGAGCAATTCGAACAGGCACTGCGCGCCAAGGGCGCCTACTACCACATCCACCACCCCTTCCATGTGGCCATGTACCAGGGCCGCGCCAGCCGCGAGCAGATTCAGGGCTGGGTGGCCAACCGCTTCTACTACCAGGTGTGCATCCCGCTGAAGGATGCGGCGATCCTCGCCAACTGCCCGGACCGCGACACCCGCCGCGAGTGGATCCAGCGCATCCAGGACCACGACGGCGCACCGGGCGAGGCGGGCGGCATCGAAGCCTGGCTGCGCCTGGCCGAGGCGGTGGGGCTGGACCGTGAGCAGGTGCTGTCCCAGGAACTGGTGCTGCCGGGGGTGCGCTTCGCCGTGGACGCCTACGTCAACTTCGCCCGCCGCGCCAGCTGGCAGGAGGCGGCGAGCAGCTCGCTGACCGAACTCTTCGCGCCGCAGATCCACCAGTCGCGGCTGGACGCCTGGCCCACCCACTACCCCTGGATCGACCCGGCCGGCTACGACTACTTCCGCTCGCGCCTGTCCCAGGCCCGGCGCGATGTGGAGCACGGCCTGCGCATCACCCTGGCGCACTACCGCACGGTGGAGCAGCAGGCGCGCATGCTGGAGATCCTGCAGTTCAAGCTCGACGTGCTGTGGAGCATGCTCGACGCCATGAGCATGGCCTACGAGCTGGAGCGCCCGCCCTACCACACGGTGACCCGCGAGCGGGTCTGGCACCGGGGGTTGGGGCAATGAGCGAGGAGCTGCAATCGAAGACCCCGCAACTGCGCCGGGGCTTCCGCTTCCAGTTCGAACCGGCCCAGGGCTGCCATGTGCTGCTCTACCCGGAAGGCATGATCAAGCTCAATGAGAGCGCCAGCGAAATCCTCAAGCTGATCGACGGCCAGCGCAGCGTCGCCGCCATCATCGACGACCTCACCGGGCGCTTCCCCGATGTGCCGGGGGTGGACGAGGACATCCTCGCGTTCATGGAGGTGGCCAGTGCTCAGTTCTGGATCGAGTTGCGTTGAACCACTCGGCACGGCCCGCCAGCCCGGCCCGCCCTTATGGCTGCTGGCCGAACTGACCTATCGCTGCCCGCTGCAGTGCCCGTATTGCTCCAACCCCCTGGATTTCGACCGCCAGGGCGCGGAGCTGTCCACCGCCGAGTGGATCGAGGTGTTCCGCCAGGCCCGTGAGCTGGGGGCGGCGCAGCTGGGCTTCTCCGGTGGCGAGCCGCTGGTGCGCCAGGACCTGGCCGAGCTGATCCGCGCGG
This sequence comes from Pseudomonas sp. 57B-090624, assembly GCF_003234055.1. Taxonomy (NCBI): domain Bacteria; kingdom Pseudomonadati; phylum Pseudomonadota; class Gammaproteobacteria; order Pseudomonadales; family Pseudomonadaceae; genus Pseudomonas; species Pseudomonas sp. 57B-090624. Next base: position 1,786 of record NZ_QKRU01000120.1, on the reverse strand, counting down.
CACGCGGGATGGGCTATTACACCAACCTGATCACCTCCGGCATCGGCCTCACCGAGACGCGTATCGCCGAGTTCGCCGAGGCGGGGCTGGACCATATCCAGATCAGTTTCCAGGCCGCCGACGAGGCGGTGAACAACCTGCTGGCCGGCTCGCGCAAGGCCTTCGCCCAGAAGCTGGCCATGGCCCGGGCGGTGAAGGCGGCGGGCTACCCGATGGTGCTCAACTTCGTCACCCACCGGCACAACATCGACAACATCGAGCGCATCATCGACCTGTGCCTGGAGTTGGAGGCGGACTTCGTCGAACTCGCCACCTGCCAGTTCTACGGCTGGGCCGAACTCAACCGCGCCGGCCTGCTGCCGACCCGCGAGCAGCTGGAGCGCGCCGAGGCCATCACCAACACCTACCGGGACAAGCTGGCGGCCCAGAACCACCCCTGCAAGCTGATCTTCGTCACCCCGGACTACTACGAGGAGCGCCCCAAGGCCTGCATGAACGGCTGGGGCAACCTGTTCCTCGACATCACCCCGGATGGCACCGCCTTGCCCTGCCACAGCGCACGGCAGCTGCCGGTGCAGTTTCCCAACGTGCGCGAGCACAGCATCCGCCACATCTGGCAGGACTCCTTCGGCTTCAACCGCTTCCGGGGCGATGCCTGGATGCCCGAGCCGTGCCGCTCCTGCGACGAGAAGCACCGCGACTTCGGCGGCTGCCGCTGCCAGGCCTTCATGCTCACCGGCGACGCCACCAATGCCGATCCGGTGTGCAGCAAGTCGGCGCACCACGGCATCATCCTCGACGCCCGCCGCCAGGCCGAGGAGGCGCCACGGGGGATGGGCGAACTGGTGTTCCGCAACCCGGGCAATGCGCAGCTGATCGCCAAGGCCTGAGCCTTCGCCGCAGGAGGAATCCCGATGCCCATCGCCCCCTACGGCACCTGGCCCAGCGCCTTCAGCGCCCTCGATGCAGCAGGCGCCAGCCGTGACTTCGCCGAGCTGAAGCGCTGCGCCCACGGCCTGCTATGGACGCTTTTCGACCCGGCGGACGCGCGCACCACGCTGTGGCTGTGGCGCGACGGCGAAGCGCGCTGCCTGACACCACCCGGATTCTCCCTGCGCAGCCGGGTGCACGAGTACGGCGGCGGTGCCTTCTGTGCCACCGCCGAGGGCGTCGCCTTCGTCAACGAGGCGGACCAGCAGCTTTATCTCCAGCGCCTCGACGGCGCACCCCGGCCACTGACGCGGCAGCCCGGCAGCCGCTTCGGCGACCTGCAGTTCGACGCCAGGGGTGAGGCGTTGCTGGCGGTGGAAGAGCGGCACGGCGGTGAGGCGGTGCGCAACCGCCTGGTGAGCATCGCCCTGGCCGATGGCGCACGCAGGGTGGTGGCCGAAGGCGCTGACTTCTACGCCGCGCCGACCCTGGACGCTTGCGGGCGCCGCCTGGCCTGGATCGAGTGGAACCGACCCGAGCAGCCCTGGACCGCGACCCGCCTGTGCGTGGCCCTGCGTGACGACGACGGCACCTGGCAGGCCCCGCGGCGGGTGGCGGGCAACGGGGGCGACGAGTCCCTGCAACAGCCCCGTTTCACCGTCGACGGTCGCCTGCTGTGCCTGAGCGATCGCCACGGCTGGTGGCAGCCCTGGGAGGAGGCCGCCTCCGGCTGGCAGCCCATGACGGGCTTCGAGGCGGCTGACCACGCCGCCGCGCCCTGGCAACTGGGTGCCTGCACCTGGTTGCCGCTGGAGGCGGGTGGGGTGCTGTCGAGCCGCTTCGAGCAGGGCTTCGG
>NZ_QKRU01000119.1:0-11050 GCF_003234055.1 Pseudomonas sp. 57B-090624 | reverse complement strand
GTCCTCGCCCCAGCGCCCCGCGCGCGGCAGCCTGTGCCCTGTCTCTTCACCACGCAGGCACAGCCCATGGCCGACTACCTCCACGGCGTGCGCGTCCTCGAAATCAACGAGGGCGTGCGCCCCATCCGCACCGTCTCCACCGCCGTCATCGGCCTGCTCGCCACGGCGGCCGACGCCGACCCCAAGGCCTTCCCGCTGGATACCCCGGTGCTGCTCACCCACCTGCAGAGCGCCATCGGCAAGGCCGGCAGCCAGGGCACCCTGGCCACCAGCCTGCAGGCCATCGCCGACCAGGCCAACGCCCTGGTCATCGTCGTGCGGGTGGCCGAAGGCAGCGGCAGCACCGAGGCGGAAAAGGCCGCCGCCCTCGCCTCCAACCTCATCGGCACCACCACGGCCGATGGCCGCTACACCGGCATGAAGGCCCTGCTCGCCGCCAAGACCCGCTTCGGCGTGGTGCCGCGCATCCTCGGCGTGCCGGGGCTGGACAGCCTGCCGGTGGCCACCGCCCTGGTCGGCGTCGCCCAGCAGCTGCGCGGCTTCGCCTACCTCGGCGCCCACGGCTGCCAGACCCGGGACGAGGCCATCGCCTACCGGCAGAACTTCGGTGCCCGCGAGGCCATGGTCATCTGGCCCGACTTCCAGCGCTGGAGCACCCGCGAGAACGCCACCCTCACCGCCCCGGCCGTGGCCACAGCCCTGGGCCTGCGCGCCCGCCTGGACCAAGAGCAGGGCTGGCACAAGACCCTGAGCAACGTCCCGGTCAACGGCGTCACCGGCATCAGCGCCGACGTCTGGTGGGACCTGCAAAACCCCGCCAGCGACGCCAACCTGCTCAACGCCAGCGAAGTCACCACCCTCATCAACGAAAGCGGCTTCCGCTTCTGGGGCTCGCGCACCTGCAGCGAAGACCCGCTGTTCGCCTTCGAGCACTACACCCGCACCGCCCAGGTGCTGGCCGACACCATGGCCGAGGGGCAGTTCTGGGCAGTCGACCGGCCCCTGCACCCCAGCCTGGCGCGCGACATGGTCGAGGGCATCAACGCCAAGCTGCGCAACATGCGTTCCCAGGGCTACCTCATCGACGGCGCCTGCTGGTTCGACCCCGAGGCCAACGAAGCCGCCGGCCTCAAGGCCGGGCAACTGCTGCTCGACTACGACTACACCCCCGTGCCGCCCCTGGAAGACCTCACCCTGCGCCAGCGCATCACCGACCGCTACCTCATCGACTTCGCCGCGCGCATGCGCGGCTGAGCCCAGGAGAAACCGCCATGGGCATGCCCAGCAAGCTCAAGAACATGAACCTCTTCAACGAGGGCCACAGCTACCTCGGCCTGGTGAAGTCCGCCACCCTCCCCGACCTCGCCCGCAAGATGGAGGCCTACCGGGGCGGCGGCATGAACGGCCCGGTCAAGGCCGACCTCGGCCAGAGCGACGACGGCATCCAGTTCGAATGGACCGCCGGCGGCCTGGTGCTCCAGGCCGTGCGCCAGTACGGCAACACCAGCGCCAGCGGCGTGCTGCTGCGCTTCACCGGTGCCTACCAGCAGGACGACACCGCCGAGGTCACCGCCCTCGAGGTCGTGCTGCGCGGCCGCCACGAAAGCATCGCCATGGGCGAGGCCGCCCCCGGCGAAGACACCGAGCACAAGGTCATCACCACCTGCAGCTACTACAAGCTCAGCGCCAACGGCGAAGAGCTGGTGGAAATCGACCTCCTCAACTTCATCGAACGCATCGCCGGCACCGACATGCTCGAAGCCCAGCGCCGCGCCCTCGGCATCTGACCCCGCAAGGAGCCCACCATGGCCAAGCCCGACGACAACCGCATCCCGCTCGACGTCCCCATCAAGCGCGGCGAACAGCGCATCACCGCACTCGAACTGCGCAGGCCCAGCGCCGGCGAGCTGCGTGGCATCCACCTGGCCGAGCTGATCCAGCTCGACGTCGCCAGCCTCATCCGCCTCATCCCGCGCATCAGCATGCCCAGCCTCACCGAACCCGAAGTGCAAGCCATGGACCCGGCCGACCTGCTCGCCGTGGGCACGAAGGCCGTCGGTTTTTTGCTGCAGAAGGACATGCAGAAACAGGCATCCCTCATCGCGTAGAGGACGCCATGGCCGACCTGGCGACCGTCTTCCACTGGGCCCCCACCGACATGGACCGGCTCAGCCTCTGCGAGCTGATGGAATGGCGCGAGCGTGCCCGCATCAGGAGCCAGGCCGATGGCCGCTGACCGCCTGCAGCTGCAGGTCATCCTCAGCGCCCTGGACCGGGCCAGCGCACCGCTGCGCCACATCCAGGGCAACGCCGTGGGGGCCGGCCAGGCACTGAAGCAGGCCCGCGAGCAGCTCAAGGTCCTCGACGCCCAGCAGAAGGACATCAACGCCTGGCGCACCCAGCGCGCCGCCGCGCAAGACACCGAGCGCGCCCTCGAGGCCGCCCGCCAGCGCGTGCGCGACCTGGGCCAGGCCATGGCCGCCAGCGGCGCACCCACCCGCCGCATGACCGGCGAGCTGCGCGCCGCCATCCGCCAGGCCACCGCCCTCAAGCACAAGCATGCCGACAACCAGGTCCAGCTCCAGGGCCTGCGCAACCGCCTCGCCGCCGCCGGCATCAGCACCCGCCAGCTGGGCCAGGCCGAGCGCGAACTGCGCGGCAAGGTCACCGCCACCACCCAGGCGATGGCCCAGCAGCAGGAGCGGCTCAAGCGCATCACCCACCAGCAGCGCCAGCTGGCCACCGCCAAGGGGCAATACGAACGCAGCCAGGCCCTGGCCGGCAGGATGGCCGGTGCAGGCGCGGGCGCCACCGCCGCCGGTGCCGCACTGGGTGCCCCGATACTGGCCGTCGCCAAGGGCTACATCGACTTCGAAGACGCCATGCTCGGCGTCGCCAAGCAGGTGGACGGCGCGCGGGACGACAACGGCCAGCTCACCGCCGTGTATTACGAGATGGGCGACGCCATCAAGGCGCTGTCCGAGCGCGTGCCCATGGCCACCACCGAACTCGCCGCCCTGGTGGAGGGTGCCGCGCGCATGGGCATCCAGGGCCAGGAGGACCTCATCGGCTTCGCCGACGTCGCCTCCCGAGCCGCCATCGCCTTCGAGCTGCCCGCCGAGCAGATCGGTGAAGACCTGGCGCGCATCGCCGGCCTCTACAAGCTGCCCATCAAGGACATCGACAAGCTCGGCGATGCCATCAACTACCTGGACGACAACGCCAAGTCCAAGGGCGCCGACATCATCGAGGTGATGCAACGCACCGCCGGCGTCGTGGCCAACGCCAACATGACCTACCAGGACGCGGCAGCCCTGGGCAGCACCTTCCTCAGCCTGGGCGCCGGTGCCGAAGTGGCCGCCACCGCCACCAAGGCGATGATCCGCGAGCTGTCCAACGCCACCATGCAGCCCGCCCGCTTCCAGGAAGGCCTGAAAACCCTCGGCCTGGAAGCCAAGGAAATCCAGGACGGCATGGCCACGGACGCCACCGGCACCATCCAGAAGGTGCTGGAGGCCATCACCCGGCTGCCGAACACCGAGCACTCGGTGGCCACCACGCGCATCTTCCTCAAGGAGCACGGCGGCGAGGCTGCCAAGCTCGCCAACAACCTGGCCGAGTACCGCCGCCAGTTGGAGATGGCCAACTCCGAGGCGGCCAAGGGCTCCATGGCCCGGGAAGCGGAAATCCGCGCCCAGTCCCTGTCCGCGCAACTGCTCATGGCGCGCAACCGCGCCTTCAACCTCAGCGCCACCCTGGGCGAATCGTTGCGCCCGTCCATCCTGAGGCTGGTGGAGGGCTTCAACCGCGTCATCGGGCGCCTCACCGCCTGGGTCAAGGCCAACCCCGAGCTCACCTTCAGCGTGCTCAAGGTCGCCGGCGGCCTGGCGATCCTGGCCACGGTGTTCGGCACCCTCACCCTGGGCCTGGCCTCCCTGCTCGGCCCCTTCGCCCTGTTCCGCTATGGCCTGATGACCTTCGCCATCCTCGGCAAGCGGGTCGCCCGCCCGCTGCTCTTCCTCGGCCGCACCGCCCTGCCCCTGGTGGCCAAGGCCGTCCTGCTCATCGGCCGCGCACTGCTGCTCAACCCCATCGGCCTGGCCATCAGCGCCATCGCCCTGGCCGCCCTGCTCATCTACCAGTACTGGGACCCGATCAAGGCCTACGCCCAGGAGCTCTGGGCGGAGATCCGCGCCGGCTTCGAGGGCGGCATCGGCGGCATCGTCCGGCTGATTCTCGACTTCAGCCCCCTGGGCCTGTTCTACCGCGCTTTCGCCGGCGTCATGCGCTACTTCGGCACCGAGCTGCCCGGCACCTTCACCGGCTTCGGCAACATGCTCATGCAGGGTCTTATCGACGGCATCCGCTCCCGGTTCACCGCCCTCAAGAGCACCATCAGCGAGATGGGCGACAACACCATCGCCTGGTTCAAGGACAAGCTCGGCATCCACTCGCCCAGCCGCGTATTCGCCGCCCTCGGCGGCTTCACCATGGCAGGCCTCGCCCAGGGCCTGGCCGCCGGTGAAGGCAACGTGCTCGACCAGTTGGCCGACACCGCCAGCCGGCTCACCGTCGCCGGCGCCGGCGTACTCCAGCACGCCTTCACCTTCGACAGCCGCCCGCCCATCAGCGCCGGCGCCGCCCCCATCACCCTGGGCGGCGACACCTACACCATCACCATCAACGCGGCCCCGGGCATGGACCCGCAAGCCGTCGCCCGCGCCGTGCGCCAGGAGCTGGCCCGCCAGAAAACCCAGGCAGCCGCCCGCCTGCGCTCGCGCCTCACCGACAGGGAGTAACCGCCATGATGATGGCCCTGGGCATGTTCGTGTTCAGCCTCGAAACCCTCGCCTACCAGGAACTGCAACGCCAGACAGACTGGCGCCACCCCAGCAGCCCGCGCGTCGGCGCCCAACCCGCCCGCCAGTACGCCGGCCGGGGCGAAGACGCCATCACCCTGCCCGGGGTTCTGCTGCCCGAGCTGGCCGGCACGCCGCTGAGCCTCGACACCCTGCGCCTCATGGCCGACACCGGCCGTGCCTGGCCCTTGGTGGAAGGCACCGGCCGCATCCTCGGGCTCTGGGTCATCGAGCAGCTGCAGGAAACCCGCACCCTGTTCTTCCAGGATGGCGCCGCCCGGCGCATCGAGTTCAGCCTGCAGCTGGCCCGGGTCGACGACGGTCGCGTCGACCTGCTCGGCGCTGCCACCGGCGCCGGCGTCAGCCTCCTGCGGCGGATCCTCTCGTGATCGACCAGGCCCTGCGCGGCGTGCTCGGCGTGCTGCGCGACGCCGGCCGTCGCGCCCTGGGCGAAAACCACTACCCCAGCGCCCTCTACCGCCTCAGCGTCGACGGCGTCGACATCGCCCAACGCATCGCCCCGCGCCTCATCAGCCTGCAGCTCACCGACAACCGCGGCCTCGAGGCCGACCAGCTGGACATCGCCCTCAGCGACCACGACGGCCTGCTGGCCATCCCGCCGCGCGGCGCCGTGCTGCGCCTGTGGCTGGGCTGGTCCGACAGCGGCCTGGTGGACAAAGGCAGCTACACCGTCGACGAAACCGAACACAGCGGCGCCCCCGACGTGCTCACCCTGCGCGCCCGCAGCGCCGACCTGCGCAAGCAACTGCGCATCAAGCGCGAGGGCAGCTACAGCGACACCACCCTGGGCGAGGTCATCACCCGCATCGCCCAGCGCAACGCCCTGGTGCCGGTGATCAGCGAAGCCCTCGCCAGCCAGCCCGTGCTGCACCTCGACCAGGCCAACGAATCCGATGCCAACGTGCTCACCCGCCTGGGCGAGGACTTCGACGCGGTGGCCACCGTCAAGGCCGGGCGCCTCTTGTTTCTCGGTGGCAACGGCGGCCACAGCGCCAGCGGCGCCACCCTGCCCCACATCACCCTCACCCGCGCCGACGGCGACCAGCACCGCTACCTGCAGGCCGACCGCGACGCCTACGACGGCGTGCGCGCCTACTACTACGACATCAACAGCGCCAGGAAGCAGGAAGCCATCGCCGGCGGCGGCGACAACCTCAAGGACCTGCGCCACAGCTACGGCGACCAGGCCAGCGCCCTGCGCGCCGCCCGCAGCGAATGGAACCGCCTGCAACGCGGCACCGCCACCCTCAGCTACGACCTGGCCCGCGGCCGGCCGGACCTCATCCCCGAGCTCACCTACAGCCTGCACGGCATCAAGGCCGAGATCGACGCCATCGTCTGGCACGGCGGCAACGTCCAGCACAGCCTCACCGCCGACGCCGGCTACACCACCAGCCTCGAGCTGGAAAGCAAACTGCCCGAAGACCTGGTCGACGCCCTGTTCGAAGAAGACGATGGCCACTATACCGGCGTGCTCGCCTACTACCGGGACGAAAAGACGGGCACGGAAAAGACCCTCACCGCCGGCGACCAGGAGCGGCCGAAGCGGTTGAGGTATCTGTATGCGAACAGGGGGACGGCGAAGCGGGCGGTGGAGCGGGAGCTGAGCCGCACGAGATAGAAATATGAACTGCAGAAAAAATGCACTTCGTGATCTGTAAAGGCTATATTGAGAGAATTTTCTAGCTCAAGCGACGGTTTTTTTGCATGTTAATCGAGTTTTCGGTAGCCAATTTTAGGTCCTTTCGTGAGAGGCAGACCTTTTCTATGGTTGCGGCCTCCCGACTAGGTAACAAAGAAAATACGTTCCTTCCTTCTGTAGACGGCGAAAAGCTACCTCCTCTTCTCAAGGTTGCCGCCATATACGGCCCTAACGCATCGGGCAAGTCAAATCTTGTTCTTGCTCTAGATACACTCTTTAAAATAACGAATTATGCTTCGCATCCAGACACCTTATTTCCCGTATCACCATTCCGCTTTGACCCGGAGCTTCTAAACAAACCTTCGGAGTTTGAAATCCATTTCATCACAGGCCGAACACGCTACCAGTTCATAGTGCATCTCACTGCCAGCAGAATTGTATACGAGTGCTTAATTAGCTATCCAAAAGGCAAAGAAGTGCTCCTTTATGAAAGATCATTTAATGGCATCACAGATGACTACAAGCTTGGAGAGCTAGAAGGGTCGCCAGAAATACATAGCGCATGGAAATACATCACAAGCGGCCGACACCTCTTCATTGCCCAAGCATCAATCGCCAGTTCCGACGAGAACACACAGTTAAAAACTCCTTTTGGGTGGCTATCAAAAGGAATATTAATTTTCACGGAGCATACATTTGAAACATTCTCCACGGGCACTCGACATTTCATATCCACAGACGAAGAAACTTCCCAAGAGATTTCAAGTTTCCTTAACGACCTGGACATCCCCGTATCCAAGGTAAAAGTAGAATATGAAGAAAACATAAGCGACCCCTTTTCCTCATCTGAGGCATTCAGAGACATTGCAAATAAAAGCAAAACTACGCTCACTCACAAAAGTGCGCTTGGAGAAGCTGAATTCGATTACTCTGAAGAATCCACGGGCACTCGAAACTTATTTGGATTCTGGTTGCCCTGGGCAAACCTATCGGCGAATAGCTCAGCAGAAAAAAGGGTCCTCATCGTTGACGAATTAGATAGCAGCCTCCACCCTCAAATTGTTGAAAATCTAGTACGCCAGCATCTTCTTAACAAGACACCGGCTCAATTAATCTTCACAACACATAGCACTCACCTTATGAGCTCAAAACTTATGAGGCGAGACCAGTTCTGGGTAACAGAAAGAGATAAAAACGCCGCCACCAAAATATATTCGGTATACGACTTTAGTGGCCGCGAGGGAGAGGGCATAGAAAAGCGCTATTTTGAAGGACGCTATCGAGGCCTGCCCTTTATAAGGAGATAAGTATATGGGGCGCACTTCAAAATCTTTCGAGAGAAAAAAGCCACTCTTCAAAGCGGAACCGAAGATCCTCGTACTATGCGAAGACTTGAAGTCTAGCAAATGTTATCTTGAGGATGCCGCTGAGCACTTCAGGGCACGTGCAGATATAGACATCGCTCACTGCGGCGTTACCCATCCGTCCGGAATAGTTGAGGAAGGAATAAAGAGATCAACTAAATACAATCATGTTTACTGCGTTATAGACAGAGACACACACAAATGCTTTGACAGAGCGCTAAAACTTGCCAGCAATTCCAAGAAATTAACCGTAATCCCCTCCTATCCATGTTTTGAATTCTGGTTAATCCTTCATTTCGGCCACTGTCGAAAGCCATTTAATCGAACAGATCGAAACTCCCCTGGCGACGAAGCAATAGCACACCTTCGAAAATTGCCAAACATGCGAGACTACAGCAAGGGAGAAAAATTTGGAGTATTCAAACTTCTCCTAGGAGAGCCTTTCGAAAATGCCAGAAAGCTCTCTCCGCAGATTCTTGCACAAGCCAAGCTGGACGGAGAGCTGAATCCGAGTACAAAATTCCATCTGTTAATCGATGCATTTGAGGCTCTTTCAGCGCCACAGTTGCTAGACACTTAGCGTCGGCGATACTTAAGTTGACTTCCTTACTGAATTGTCTACATACCTCTAGGGGTCGAGCGCAACTTTACTACCTACACCGTCCCATACGGCACAGCTACCAACAGAAAGGTATGGCGCTTTGCCCTAGCGAGGTTCCAGCGAGTCTTTTTATAATCGGGTACCCTGTGCACTGGCATCAATAGTTGTTAGTTACTGGCTGGCCCTAGGCAGTGACGTTGCGCCTGTTCTGCTCGACCTGCTGTGCCAGTCCTTGGTCCAGTATCAGCTTGTACCCGACGTTACCAACCGTGCCCCCGCTCGCTTCAGCATCGCAGCCCGGACTTCACGCCAATTAAAAAGGCGCCTCACGGCGCCTTTCTCAATACTCCAACCGGGCCTTGCCCTTCTCCGCCACCAGGTGGTCGAGCTTCACCGCCCCCTCCGCGGCGATCTGCTCCACCTGCTGGATCAGGCTCGGATTGCGGTCCAGCAGCGTGAGCAGCACCCACAACATCCTTGGCGGCTCCCCCTCCGCTCGCTCGTAGCGAGAAACGGCGTTGCGCGCTGCTACCTGCACCGCAGTTCGCTACAGAGCACTATGTCAAACTGCTGAGCCCCAGCCGATACACAGCACTAGAGGCAAGGACCGCCATGATCCCAACCCGTAGCAAGGAGCGGCTACCGCAGGGGTTTACCTATCCCCTGGGGGCCCAGGTAATAAACGAGCTGATCGGCGATGTGCCCCAGATCGGCAAGATCGAACTGTGTTTCAACTGGAAGGATGACTTCCGCGCATCGCGCTGGCGCAAGCGCATCCAGGAACGGGGGACAGTCCGGCTCGCCGCTATCAACTACCTGTCCATCTGGGACGAATGGCGAATCTACTTCTATTCCGTACCGTCCGACTGCAGCGTAGCGGCCCGGGACTTTCTGCTTGCCGGAGCCCTCGCGCAGGTGGGCGATACCCTGCGAGGCCTGGCCACCGTGCCCCGACACTTTCACCATGAGATAACCTGGCAGCTGCCCCCGGTTGCCACTAGGCAGCACGTCCCGGCACCGTAGCCCGGGCTTCAGCCTGGGGAAGAGCCCTCGATCATCTCGTCACCTGCTTTGGCATATCGCAGGGCGCTGGCCGCATCGAACTCCACCTCGTCACACTCGCTGCACGCCCAGCCGGCCAGGCCGGGCACCGTGCGCTTCAGGTCCTGGTAGCTCACCTCGAGGGTGCGCCCCTCGAAGCGCTCCATGCCCTGCGGCGCACCGCAGCACAGGCATTCACGTTTCACTCTCTGTTACCTCCCATCCGAAGGCCGCTGATGTACCTCGGCAGCCCCCTTGACCGAAATCCGGCCTCCCTTGACGATATATCAATTTCGATATAATCTCAAAACCGTCGATGGCAATCATCGACCTGAACCCCCCAAATGAAACCAAATAGCAAGCGGCGTTATATCTAGAACTCATACTTTGCTTAGCCGCGAATGAAGCCAATGAATGGAAGGGGAATTTTATGAAAGACCTTAAAAATCAAAGACATATGATCGGGGGTCATCATGCCCAAGCTGGTCCAATTCTGCGGCAGCAGCCGCAATGATCTGAAGAGCTTTCCCAAAGACGCTATCCAGGAAGCGGGCTACCAACTCCAGCGTGTGCAGGAGGGGTTAGAGCCTGATGACTGGAAGCCAATGAAGACGGTCGGCCCCGGCGTGATCGAAATCAGAATCAAGGAGGCATCAGGGGCTTTTCGCGTGTTCTATGTCGCGAACCGAGAGGACTTCATCTACGTCCTCCACGCGTTTCGCAAAACGACTGAGAAGACGGAAAAGCGAGACATTGACCTGGCCAAGGCCAGGTTGAAAGAACTACCGCCCTAAGCGAGGGGTCTCACGACCATACGGCCAACCCTCCCCTTCACAAGGGGGAGGGTAAAGTCGTCGCTAGAGCCACAGTCTTGAATGTCGCGCTCTGATAACCAAATGAGGCAGAACGATATGGCAATCGAAAGCTACGCAAACGTCTGGGATGCGTTGCTGGACTCGCCAGAAGAAGCGAAAAACATGCAACTCAGGTCCCAACTGATGATGGCCTGTGCAGAGAGAGTCAGGTCCTGGAATCTTTCTCAGAAGGAGGCCGCAGGCAAGCTGCACATCACCCAACCAAGGCTGAACGACCTGCTGAACGGCAAGATCAGCAAATTCTCCCTGGACGCCCTCGTGAATCTACTCGCCAGTGCAGAAATGGAGATCAGCGTCAGCATCAAGCCCATCGAGCATGAAGCTATCTGTGCGTGAAAAATCCTGAATGAAAAAGCCCCGCCTGTGCGGGGCTTTTTGTTGGGCAGCAAAAATTAAGAATCTGATCACTACTGCGGAAAATTTCTGCATGCAAAATAGAAAGCCTCTTGAGCAAAACTCACTTACTCAATACTGCTAGCTAAATCCACAAACTCTGGATAAGAGCTCATTACATCAAACCCCGGCGGTTGCAGGAGCTGAGTGCAACACGGTTATTGAATTGAAGCCGGAGCATCATGCCGCATCGCCATGGCATTTTGCATGACCTCTCCCATCACCTCGATGGGGCATTTGAAGTCGAAGCGCTT
>NZ_QKRU01000118.1:0-11221 GCF_003234055.1 Pseudomonas sp. 57B-090624 | reverse complement strand
GAGTGAGGTTGAGCGGCGGGCAATAAAAAGCCCGGCCGGTGCCGGGCTTTGACTACTGGGTGAAGCCGGTGTGGATTCAGACCACGCCGTGGGCTTGCAGCAAACGGTCGGAGCCACCTTCGGCGACACGGAAGCCCGGGGTGCGGTCGGCACCGCCTTCGGCGACGCGGAAGCCCGGGGTGCGGTCGGCACCGCCTTCGGCGACGCGGAAGCCCGGGGTGCGGTCGGCACCGCCTTCGGCGACACGGAAAGCCGGGGTGCGTTCAGCGCCGCCCTCAGCGACACGGAAGCCCGGGGTGCGGTCGGCACCGCCTTCGGCGACGCGGAAGCCAGGGGTGCGATCGGCACCGCCTTCGGCGACACGGAAGCCCGGGGTACGTTCGGCGCCACCCTCGGCAACGCGGTTCAGGGTGCGCTCTGCACCGCCCTCGGCGACGCGGTCGATGACCATATAGGCGCCTTCGCCTTCGGCGACCAGCGGATAGGAAACGGCGGATTGGACGACCGGGATGGCGAACAGGCCGGTGAGGAACAGGGTGGCGAGGGCTTGGGTTTTCATGTCGGTATCTCCTGGGGTGTGGGGGGTAGCAAGTGGCTACGGGGCCCATGTTACGGACGGCCAGGCGATTAAAAAGTGATCACTCGCGATAGTCGGCATCGACGCCGGTGATGATTGGAAAAGCGCTTTCGAATCAATTGTTTGCTTGTTTTCATGGCGCTTCCTGAGGGGGCCGCGGGCGGTTTAAGCTGCGCGCCCCGGTGAATTTCCGTCTGTATTTACCGGAGTCATCCGCCGCGTTTGCCAGTCGATAGATCAACAAGCCTCGTGTATCGAGCCTGCATTCCGGGGTCGATGCCGCCATAAGAAGGAGACGTGCATGTCGCGTGGACGCAGGATCCTCGCCTGGACCACCGCCAGCCTGGTGCTGCTGTTGGTCGCCCTGGTGGTGTTCGTCGCCACGTTCGACTGGAACCGCATCAAGCCGACGCTTAATGCCCGGGTTTCGGAAACCCTGGGCCGCCCCTTCGCCATCAAGGGCGATCTCAGCGTGCGCTGGCAGCGCGAGCCCTCCGAGCCCGGGCTGCGTGCCTGGGTGCCTTGGCCCCATGTGACGGCCGAGGACCTGACCCTGGGCAACCCCGAATGGGCCAGGGAGCAGCAGTTCGTCACCCTCGCGCGCGTGGAGGCGAGCCTGTCGCCGCTGCCGTTGCTGTGGAAGACCGTGACCATCCCGCGCATCGACCTGACCGAGCCCCGCGCCGACCTCAAGCGCCGCGCCGACGGCCGCGACAACTGGACCTTCGAAAAGCTCGCCAGCACCCCCGAGCAGGCCGACGAGAAACCCTCCGCCTGGACCCTGGACATCGGCGCCATCGGCTTCGACAAGGGCCAGGTGAAGATCGACGATCAGCCCTCGCAGACGCGCCTGGAGCTGCTGGTCGACCCGCTGGGCAAGCCGATTCCGTTCAGCGACATCGTCGGCGAGAAGGCCGCCGGCAAGGTGGCGGAGCAGGGCGATGCGCCCCAGGATTACGCTTTCGGCTGGACGGCCAAGGGCAGCTACAAGGGCCAGGCGCTGGACGGCAGCGGCAAGATCGGCGGGCTGTTGGCCCTGAAGGATGCACGCAAGCCATTTCCCCTGCAGGCCGACCTGCGCATCGGCGCCACGCGCATCGCCCTGGCCGGCACCCTCACCGACCCGACTCACCTGGGCGCCCTGGACCTGCGCCTGAAGCTGGCCGGCAACAGCCTGGGCAACCTCTATCCGCTGACCGGCGTGACCCTGCCCGATACGCCGGCCTATTCCACCGACGGCCGCCTGGTGGCGCAGCTGCAGGACCCCGCGGGCCCGCAGTTCCACTACGAAGGCTTCAACGGCGCCATCGGCGACAGCGATATCCATGGTGACCTGCACTACGTCGCCCGCCAGCCCCGGCCCAAGCTCTCCGGTGCGCTGACCTCCAACCAGCTGCGTTTCGCCGACCTGGCGCCGCTGATCGGCGCCGACTCCAACGCCGAGAAGAAGGCGCGCGGCGTGGCCGGCAAGCAGCCGGCGGACAAGGTGCTGCCAGTGGAGGAATTCCGCACCGAGCGCTGGCGGCAGATGGATGCCGACGTGCGCTTCACCGGCAAGCGCATCGTCCATAGCGACAAGCTGCCCTTCAACGACCTCGACACCCACGTGGTACTCGACGACGGCAAGCTGAGCCTGGAGCCCCTGCGCTTCGGCATGGCCGGCGGCACCTTGGACTCCAGCCTCCACCTGGACGGCAGCAGCGTGCCCCTGCAGGGCCGCGCCCGCCTCAGCGCGCGGCACTTCAAGCTCAAGCAGCTGTTTCCCACCTTCGAGCCGATGCGCACCAGCTTCGGCGAGCTCAACGGCGACGCCGACCTGGCCGGCACCGGCAACTCGGTGGCGGCTCTGCTGGGCACGGCCAACGGCAACCTCAGGCTGCTGGTCAACGACGGCGCGGTGAGCCGCGGGCTGATGGAGATCGCCGGGCTCAACGTCGGCAACTACCTGGTGGGCAAGCTGTTCGGCGACGACGAGGTGAGGATCAACTGCGCCGCTGCCGACCTGGAGCTGGCCAAGGGCCTGGTGACGCCACGGGTGTTCATCTTCGATACCGAGAACGCGCTGATCCAGGTCGACGGTTCGGCCAACCTCGCCAGCGAGCGCCTGGACCTGACCATCACCCCGGAGTCCAAGGGGGTGCGGATCTTCTCCCTGCGTTCGCCGCTCTATGTGCGCGGCACCTTCAAGAAGCCGGACGCCGGGGTCAAGGCGGTGCCGCTGATCGCCCGGGGGGCCGGCATGGTGGTGCTGGGCGCCGTGGTGGCCCCCGCTGCCGGGCTGCTGGCGCTGGTCGCGCCGAGCGGCGGCGACGATGTCACCAACACCTGCACACCGCTGCTGGAGAAGATGCGCAAGGCCAATTGAAGCCGCGTTCCGGGGCGGGTTGGGAATTTACGTAGGTTGGCGCCGGGCGTAGCGAGGCCAACGAGGTGATGCTCGGCGTCGCTGCGTTGGGTTTCGTGCCTCTACCGCAACCTGCGGAAGGCGCGTGCGCGGGATAGCGGGGGGCCGTGACCCGGGCCGGAGCCCGGGCTACGAGGCGGGGGAGGGGTTACTTCAGGTCGGCGAGGATATCGGCCATGTCGTCGGCGTGTTCTTCCTCCTGCTCGAGGATTTCCTCGAACAGGCGGCGGGTGGTCGGGTCCTTGTCGCCGAGGTACTGGATGATCTCGCGGTAGCTGTCGACGGCGATGCGCTCGGCGATCAGGTCTTCGGTGACCATCTCGCGCAGGTTTTCTCCGGCGACGTATTGGGCATGGGAGCGGGCTTCCAGGCCGGCGGGGTTGAAGTCCGGCTCGCCCCCCAGTTGCACGATGCGTTCGGCCAGGCGGTCGGCATGCTGCTGTTCCTGCTGCGCGTGTTCGAGGAACTCGCTGGCGGCGATGCTCGCCTTCAGGCCAGTGGCCATGTAGTAGTGGCGCTTGTAGCGCAGGTAGCAGACCAGCTCGGTGGCCAGCGCCTCGTTGAGCAGGCGCAGCACGGTGGGGCGGTCTGCGTGGTAGCCCTCGGTCACAGCGCCGTCCAGCACGTTTTGCCGGGCGCGCTGGCGCAGGGTGTTCACATCGGTAAGTTGTACGTCACTCATCACGTTTCTCCTTGGCTAATCGGGCCTGGTGCCTGGCTCTGGCGGCCATTGGCGTTGCGGCCCTACCTGGAATGTGAGTGATACGAAGCGGGAAAGTTTAGGAAATCTGTGGCCGGCAGGGCGTTCAGTCGAGGCGTTGGCGCTCGACGTCCTCGCGCTGGCGGCAGGTCATGAAGCCGCTGTGCTGGACACGGCCGGCGGCGCCGAAGCTGACGTGATACGCCTGCTGGTGCCCCTCGTGGTTGAGGATGTAGTTGTTGCAGGAACCGGGGTGGACGCTGCGCTGGACGATGGAGGAGGGGCGCCCGCCGATGGCCTGGACCTGCTCCTTGGTCATGCCCTCTTCCACCTGCCGCACCAGGGGTTCGTTGCGGTAGGTGATGTAGTCGGTCGGGTTCTCGATCTTGGTGGCGCAGCCGGACATCGAGCCCAGAGCGGCCGCGAGCAGGAGCGCGCGCATGAACATGCTGAAGGTCCTTGATGATCCGCTGTAAATAACAGCGCTTGGACATCAGCGAGGCGCGCCGGTTCGCTATTTATTCGCTTCGGGGCTGTGCGCTCGTTGGCAATTCTGGCATTTGGCCACTGCGGCGCCCGGCAGCCCGGGCGCCGCGAAGCATCAGATCTTCGCCGCCTCGGCTTCGTGCTTCTGCCATTGCTCGCAGGTCATGAAGCCCTTGCTGTCGACCCGGCCCGCGTCGTTGAAGCTGACGTAGTAGGCCTGCTGGTGGCCTTCCTTGTTCAGCACGTAGTTGTTGCAGGTGCCGGGGTGCACGGTGCGCTGGATCTCGGTGGACGGCGGGCCGCCGATGGTCAGCACCTCGTCCTTGCTCATGCCGTCCTGCACCTTCTCGACCAGGGGTTCGTGGCGGTAGGTGACGTAGTCGGTGGGGTTCTCGAACTTGGTGCTGCAACCTGCTACCGATGCCAGCACGAACACTGCGGCGAGCGTTTCCTTGTACATGGTGGGTTCCTCGTGTGAGCTGATCTTCAACGGCCTGATTGGCTTCACGAGTTTCGAGTGGCGAGGGGCCAGGCGAGTTCGAAGAATTTGCCGTCGCGCTACTGGCCCGCCTTCTCGGCGTCCTGCAGGCGCTGCTGGTTGACGGCGTTGGCCTGGTCGATCTGCTGCTTGAGCTGGTCCATCTGCTGCTGGGCCTGCTGGGCCTGCTCGGCTTGCAGCTTGGCCTGGGCCGCACCGGTGGCGGCGGTCTCGCCGAGGCCGCAGCCGGCGAGAAGGAGGAAGGGAAGGCAGGTGAGCAGGCGTTTCATGGAAAGGACCTCGGGTGGGCGATGCCGGTGACGTTAATCCACCGGCAAGGGGGGCGCCAGGAGCGTCGCACGAACGTCGCGGGGCGCCCGACGCCCGGTTCAGCCGTAGCGCTTCTTCGCCTCGATGGCCAGGCCGCTGCCGATGCTGCCGAAGGTGTTGCCTTCGACGTGGCGGGCGTTGGGCAGCAGCGCGGCAACGCTGCCACGCAGGGCGGGGATGCCGCTGGAACCGCCGGTGAAGAACACGGTGTCGACCTGCTCGACACCCACTCCGGCGTCGGCCAGCAACTGGGTGACGCTGTCGCGGATGCGTTGCAGCAACGGCTCGATGGCGTCCTCGAACAGGTGGCGGGTCAGTTCCACGCGCAGGCCCGGCTCGATGCGCTCGAGGTCGATCACCCGGTGGCGCGCCTCGGTCAGCTCGATCTTGCTGTCCTCCACCTGCATCGCCAGCCAGTGCCCGGCGCGCTGTTCGATCAGGCGGAACAGGCGGTCGATGCCGCGCGTGTCGACGATGTCGTAGCGCATGTTCTTCAAAGACAGCTGCGACTTCTGTGCGTAGACGGCGTTGATGGTGTGCCAGGTGGCCAGGTTGAGGTGGTAGCTGGTGGGCATGAAGGCGTCGCTCTTCATGCGGCTGCCATAGCCGAATTCGGGCATGACGCCGGCCAGCGAGAGCTGCTTGTCGAAGTCGGTGCCGCCCACGTGCACGCCGCCGGTGGCGAGGATGTCGGCCTGGCGGTCGGCCAGGTCGCGGCGCTCGGGGGACAGGCGCACGAGGGAGAAGTCGGAGGTGCCGCCGCCGATGTCGACGATCAGCACCAGTTCCTCGCGCGCGATGCCGCGTTCGTAGTCGAAGGCGGCGGCGATGGGTTCGTACTGGAACGAGACGTCCTTGAAGCCGAGCTTGTTGGCGACCGCCACCAGGGTCGCCTGGGCTTCCTGGTCGGCGGCCGGGTCGTCGTCGACGAAGAACACCGGGCGGCCCAGCACCACCTGCTCGAATTCATGGCCGGCGGTGGCTTCGGCGCGCTTCTTCAGCTCGCCGATGAACAGGCCCAGCAGGTCCTTGAACGGCAGCGCGCTGCCCAGCACCGTGGTCTCGCTCTTGAGCAGGGTCGAGCCCAGCAGGCTCTTGAGCGAGCGCATCAGGCGGCCTTCGTAGCCTTCCAGGTATTCGTGCAGGGCCAGGCGGCCGTAGACGGGGCGACGCTCCTCGATGTTGAAGAAGATCACCGAGGGCAGGGTGATCTTGCCGTCCTCCAGCGCGATCAGCGGCTCCACGTCCGGGCGCCACCAGCCGACGGTGGAGTTGGAGGTGCCGAAGTCGATGCCCAGGGCACGGGCTGCGGTGAGGTTGCTCATGGCGCGAGAGGTCCGGTGGAAAAAACGGCCGCGCAGTGTACGCGAGCCGGGCGCGCTTTGCTCAGGCGGCGAGGCGCAGTTCGTCGCAGTGGCTAGACTCCAGGCGACGCCCCCGTCACCCCCACACGGACACCCCGGGAGACCGCCCCATGAAGTCGATCCGCCTGCCCTTGCTCCTGCTCGCGATGCTGGCCGCCAGCCAGGGTTTCGCCGCCACCCAGCAGGAAAAGATGAAGAGCTGCAACGCCGAGGCCACCGCCCAGGAACTCAAGGGCGATGCACGCAAGACCTTCATGAGCAACTGCCTCAAGGCGACCCAGCAGGAGAAGATGATCAGCTGCAACAAGACCGCCAGCGAGAAGGCGCTCAAGGGCGACGAGCGCAAGGCCTTCCTCAGCGAGTGCCTGAAGAAGAAATAGCCTCAGGCCAGGCCCAGGGTCAGCGCCGCGACCGCGAGGTAGCGGCCGGCCTTGGCCAGGGTCACCAGCAGCAGGAACACCCAGGGCGACTCGCGCATCAGCCCGGCCACCAGGGTCAGCGGGTCGCCGATCACCGGCAGCCATGACAGCAGCAGGGTCCAGCGCCCGTAGCGGCGGTAGGTCGTCTGCGCCCGTTCGATGGCGGATTCGGACACGGGAAACCACTTCCTGTGGCGGAAGTCCGCCAGGAACCGCCCCAGCACCCAGTTCACCAGCGAGCCCAGCACGTTGCCGAGGGTCGCCACCAGCAGCAATGCCCAGGCTGGCTGTCCACCGGCCAGCAGCAGGCCGGCCAGCACCGCTTCCGACTGCAGCGGCAGCAGGGTGGCGGCGCCGAAGGCGACGAGGAAGAGGCTCAGGTAGGGGATCAGGTCCGGCATCGGGCGGGGTTCCGGAGCGGTCGGGGCGAGGGCCGGGCGGCCCTCGCACAGGGCTTAGTGGCTGCCGTTCAGCTTGACCACGTCACCGGAAACGGTGGTGGTGTAGCCGGTCAGGACCCAGGCCCAGAACCAGTCTTCCTAGACCTGGGTGTTGATCATCGCATCGCCGCCCTTGGCCTTGATCGCGGCGTTCTGGGCACGCACGAAGCGGCTGTTCTGGCGGACCGGAATGAAGCCGGCGACCAGCAGCCCGGTGGCGCTGGCCTCGCTGTGGCCGATCACGGTGTACTGGCTGCTGTCGAGGTTCCGGGTCTTCATCGGGGTGCCGGTGCAACCGGCGATGGCCAGTGCGGCCAGCAGGCCGGCGATCATCTTGATGCTGTGTTTCATGTCGTTCTCCCGGGGTATTCCATCCGGCGATTCGTTCGCCGGGGCGCGCAATGTAGTCGGGGCGCCGGAAAAGTTGAACCCGGTGTGGCAACGCGTCACTTGGGCAAGGGCGTGTGCCTACGACCGGTGCAAGGCCCGGTCGGCTAAAGGCAGGTGAAAGCCCCGGGGGCTAGAATCTGTAATCCCGCTGCCATCGTTGTCGGACAATGTGACCGGGGGTGCGATACTTGCATCCCCGTTTCAACTATCCGCACCTGTCGTTTGGAACCTCTATGCGAAGAGCCTCTCACCACGAGTTGCGCACGGCCTTTCGTGCGCTGTTGAACTCGAAGACCTGCTATCACACCGCATCCGTCTTCGACCCCATGTCCGCCCGCATCGCCGCCGACCTCGGCTTCGAAGTCGGCATCCTCGGCGGCTCGGTCGCCTCGCTGCAGGTCCTGGCCGCCCCCGACTTCGCGCTGATCACCCTCAGCGAGTTCGTCGAGCAGGCCGTGCGCATCGGCCGCGTCAGCCGCCTGCCGGTGATCGCCGATGCCGACCACGGCTACGGCAACGCCCTCAACGTCATGCGTACGGTGGTGGAGCTGGAGCGTGCCGGCATCGCCGCGCTGACCATCGAGGACACGTTGCTGCCGGCCCAGTTCGGGCGCAAGTCCACCGACCTGATCAGCGTCGAGGAGGGCGTCGGCAAGATCCGTGCAGCCCTGGAAGCGCGTGTCGACCCGGACCTGTCGATCATCGCCCGCACCCATGCCGGCGTGCTCTCCACCGAGGAGGTGATCGCCCGCACCAAGGCCTACCAGGCTGCCGGGGCCGACGGTATCTGCATGGTCGGCGTCGCCGATTTCGAGCACCTGGAAGCCATCGCCGCGCACCTCAGCGTGCCGCTGATGCTGGTCACCTACGGCAACCCGCAACTGCGTGACAACCAGCGCCTGGCCGACCTGGGCGTGCGCATCGTGGTCAACGGCCACGCCGCCTACTTCGCCGCCATCAAGGCCACCTACGACTGCCTGCGCGAGCAGCGCCAGATCGACACCGCCGCCTCCGAACTGAGCGCCACCGAGCTGACCCACAAGTACACCCTGCCCGAGGACTACATCATCTGGGCGCGGGAATACATGGACGTGAAGGAATAGCCCGGAACGACCTCCGCTTGTCGCCCACCGGCCCCGGGTGTTGCAAAAGGCCGAGCGCCGCCCCCATAACTGATCGGGTCAATCCTCGACAGCATGGGAGGCCGGCATGGCCAGTGGTTGGGCGGGAGATGGCGCAGTCCAGGAACAGATCGACAGCACCATCGAAGACGCCGTGCAACGGGCACGCAGCCAGTTACCGAAGGGCGAGAGCCTGACGCATTGCGAAGAATGCGATGCACCCATTCCCCAGGCGCGCCGCGAGGCGGTGCCGGGCGTGCGGCTGTGCGTGAAATGCCAGGCCGAGCACGACCGCGAGAACGCCGCCTACGCCGGCTACAACCGGCGCGGCAGCAAGGACAGCCAGTTGCGCTGACGGCTCAGAACAGCGCGCCGAGGTAGACGGCGCCGCCGGCACCGGCCTGGATGCCGACATTGGCGCCCCCCATCAGCAGGGCGCCGCGCGCCGACTGCATCAGCTGGCGGGTCAGCATCGGCGAGACGGTGAGGCTGGTCACCGGGCTCGCGTTCATCAGCATCACCGCGGCCAAGAGCTTGGGGTCCAGGCCGAACAGCATCGCCGTGCCCGACACGCCGACGGCGACGCCCGCGCCGACTTCCACGTACATGCAGGGGCCGGTGATGTCGTCACGGGTCAGGTCGCGCTCCACCAGATCGTCCGCGACGAAGACCGCGCCGTCGCTGGGGAAGGCTTCCGCTGCGCCGGCACCGCCGATGCTCTTGCCCTTGATCTTGATGTCCACCTTGCCGAAGCGCGGCAGCTTGGCACCGATGCCCACGCCGGCACCGAGGCCGCCGTAGCGCAGGTTGACGTTCTCGCCGGCGGGCGAGCGCAGGGTGATGGAACCGCCGCCACCGGCGACGAAGGCGATGGTCAGGCCGCCGCCACTGGCGGTGACATAGCCCCAGCGGCTCGGATTGACGGGCAGGGGAATGGGCATCTTCGGCATTGCTGCTTCCTTGTGCGGTGCGGTTCAGGCGATGTCGTGACGGGGGCGCCTGAAGAGGGTCATCAGTCCGGTGACCGTGAAGACGGAGCCCAGCAGGCCGAGGAAGGCCGGGGTGCCCCAGAGTGCGCCGAAATCGTCGATCACGGCCGAGGTGGCCGGCGCGTCGGCCTGGTAGTGAACCTTCACCTGCATGCCGACCTGGTAGCCGTAGATCCAGCCCCCCTGGGGGTAGGAGATGCGCGTACCGGTGCCATCGGTGAAGGCGATTTCGGGGTGGGAGCCGCCTGCATTGAGCGCGACGACGCTGCCATCTGCCTCCAGGGCCGATTGCAGGAATCCCACGCGGGAAGAGGTCTGGATCGCCATCGCAGCGAGCAGCGCGAGGCCGATCAGGGCAAAGAGGCCGCCCTTGAAACGGGGGAGGGGGGTATCGGACATCCTGTGGCGTTCCTGGTCATCCATGGGCATGGCCGGGGGAACTCCCGGCCACTGCGCTGGGACAGGCGTCTGTCCCGTAGGTTCCCGCCAGGGCGACGGGAACCCGCCATCAGGCCTTGGGGTTGGGACCGTAGGCGTTGGTCTCCGGCACGCTGTCCTGGACCAGCAGGAACAGCAGGAACAGGCTGCCGAGGATCGGAACCAGGGCGATCAGCATCCACCAGCCGCTCTTGCCGATGTCGTGCAGGCGACGCGCGGTCACGCCCAGGGCCGGCAGCAGCACCGCGAGGCTGTACAGGTTGGCCAGCAGGGCCAGGTTTTCGCTGATCAGGCCGAGGATCACGAAAAGCGCGATGGAGATCACGACGTTCACCAGGGTGAACATCCAGTACTCCTTGCGACGCGCGCGACCGTTAAAGTCGAAGTAATGCTGCTTGATGCACTTCAAATACCATTCCATAGAAAACTCCCTTTTTAGGCCGCGCTTGGCGGCATTTTTCGTGTACCTGGCAAGGCCTCGGCCTACACCGTCCGGTGTAGTTGCCTGACTATAGCGTTTCGTAACAAGGCATTGCGTGGGGGAGTTCACGGCACGGCAAATTGCCATCGAGTCAATTCTGGCGCGGCGCTCAGCCCCGGAAAATGGGCTTTTGCCGGTAATGCCGGCAAGAAATCACCGGATGCCGTCGGTTTCGACGCGAAAGGCCAGGCTGTAGGGAAATTGTCGGAACAGGGCACGTCGGACTTCGCCGTGTACGAGAGGGTGGGCCTTTGGATAAAGCAGGACCCCTTCCAGGCAGGTATCGAGCGCCCCGAGGAATTCGCGGCCGAGGCCGGGGCGCAGGCGGCATACCAGTCGCGGGCCTGTATCAGCTCGAGTTCGGCTTCCGGGCGGAACCTGACCTTCACGCCTGGCCGGACCAGAGCCGTTTGCGCACGTCTTCCCAGTCGATGGCGGTTTCCGGGGCGGTGTCGTGGGCGGCCAGGCGCCGGTCGATTTCGCGACGTTCCTCGTCGGTCAACGGCGGGAGGTTTTCGGGGTGGGCGGCGACGCTGTCCCAGAGGTCTTCGGCCAACTGGATGCGTTCAGCGGGCGGGAGCTTGAGCAACGCGTCGGGGAGGGC
>NZ_QKRU01000117.1:0-11230 GCF_003234055.1 Pseudomonas sp. 57B-090624 | reverse complement strand
TGCACGTTGTTGAGCTTGTAGTTGAGCTCGGCGTCCAGCTCGGTCATCTCGAAGGAGAGGGCCAGCAGGCGCCGGGCCTGGAGCGCGGCGAAGTGGCCGCTGATCACCTCGAACAGCGCATCGGCCACCTGGCGGCGGGTGGCCAGGTCGCGGCCGGCGCCCACCTTGAGGGTCATGTGGACGAAGGCGTAGTCGTGCTGGCCGTCGGCCATGCGCCAGGTGTCCAGGCGCACGGCACGGCTGCGGATGCCGCCGAGGGGGAAGACCCCGGAGGCGCCCAGGCAGGCGTGGACCTTCTCGAACAGGCCGGGCAGGTCGGCCTCGGCTTCGATGTTGTGGGTGTATTCGGCGATGAAGTGCGGCATGGCGCGGTCCTCAGAGGCGGCTGCCGGTGGGGTTGCCGCCGGGGTTGGAGGCCTGGGCGGCGGGAATGGCCGAGCCGTCCTGGGGGGTGACCGGGAAGATGGCGTTGATCTGGCCGGTGCCGGAGGAGCCGAAGTAGGGGGTCACGACCTCTGCCTTGCCGTCGTACTTCGACCAGCCGAGGGCGCCGAGCAGCATGGCGGTGTCGTGCATGAAGCCTTCGCCATGCCCCTTCACGGCGTACTCGGGGAGCATGGCGCAGAAGTCTTCCCATTCGCCGTCCTGCCACATCTGCACCACGCGGTGGTCGAGGGTCTCCAGGAAGGGGCTCCAGACCTTGGTGGCGAACTCGGGGGCCTGGCCGTTCTGGGCGAAGCGGTGGGACAGCGAGCCGCTGGCGAGGAAGGCGACGTTGCCGTCGTAGTGCTTCTCCACGGCCTGGCGCATGGCCCAGCCGAGGCGGGCGCTGTCGTTGAGGTAGTGGGAGGTGCACAGGGCGGAGACGGAGATGACCTTGAAGTGGCGGTCGGTGTTCATGTAGCGCATGGGCACCAGGGTGCCGTACTCGGGGGCGAGGGTGGTGGCGTCGTGGGCCATGGTCTCCACGCCCAGGCGGTTGCATTCCTCGGCCAGCAGGCGGCCCAGCTCGGGGTTGCCGGGGAAGGCGTAGTCCATGTTGCTGATGAAGTGCGGCAGTTCGTTGCTGGTGTAGAGCCCTTCGAACTGGGCGGCGCAGTTGACGTGGTAGTTGGCGTTGACCAGCCAGTGGGTGTCGAACACCACGATGGTGTCGACGTTCAGTTCGCGGCAGCGGCGGCCGATCTCGATGTGCCCGTCGATGGCGGCCTGGCGGAAGCCGTGGCGCGGGCCGGGCAGCTCCGACAGGTACATGGAGGGGACGTGGGTGATCTTGGCAGCCAGAGCAACGTTGCCCATGACGGTTCTCCTGATGGCGGGCGCCTGCGGGGGCGACCGGGATTCTTGTGGTTGTGGATGCACGCCAGCTGATACGACGCCCTGGGTGCCGGGTTCCGGCACCTGGGCGTTCTGCATGAGTACCCGGCGTGGCTACACGCCCCAGCGGGGAATGTGGTGGCTCCCCATGGAAATGCACACGTTCTTGATCTCGGCGAACACTTCGAAGCTGTACTGGCCGCCTTCGCGGCCGGTGCCGGAGCCCTTCACGCCGCCGAACGGCTGGCGCAGGTCGCGCACGTTCTGGCTGTTGATGAACACCATGCCGGCTTCGATGCCACGGGCCAGGCGGTGGGCCTTGCCGATGTCCTGGGTCCAGATGTAGGAGGCCAGGCCGTATTCGGTGTCGTTGGCCAGGCGCAGGGCCTCGGCCTCGTCCTTGAACTTCATCAGGCACACCACCGGGCCGAAGATCTCTTCCTGGGCGATGCGCATGCGGTTGTCCACGTCGGCGAAGACGGTGGGCTGGATGAACTGGCCCCTGGACAGGTGCGCGGGCAGGTTGGCCGGGCGCTCCAGGCCGCCAGCCAGCAGGGTGGCGCCTTCCTCGATGCCGATGCGGATGTAGCCGGTGACCTTGTCGTAGTGGGCCTGGGTGATCATCGAGCCGACCTGGGTCTTCGGGTCCTGCGGGTCGCCGACGATCAGGCGCTTGGCGCGGGCGGCGAACTCGGCGACGAAACGGTCGTAGACGGTCTCCTGGATGAAGATGCGGCTGCCGGCGGTGCAGCGCTCGCCGTTGAGCGAGAAGATGGTGAACAGCGCGGCGTCGAGGGCGCGGTCGAGGTCGGCGTCATCGAAGATCAGCACCGGGGACTTGCCGCCCAGCTCCATGGAGTACTTCTTCAGGCCGGCAGTCTGCATGATCTTGCGGCCGGTGGCGGTGCCGCCGGTGAAGGAGATGGCGCGCACGTCCGGGTGGCGCACCAGGGCGTCGCCGGCGGTGGCGCCGTAACCCTGCACCACGTTGAGCACGCCCTTGGGGATGCCGGCTTCCAGCGCCAGGCGACCCAGTTCGTTGGCGGTCAGCGGCGACAGTTCGCTCATCTTCAGCACGGCGGTGTTGCCCAGGGCCAGGCAGGGTGCGGTCTTCCAGGTGGCGGTCATGAACGGCACGTTCCACGGGGAGACCAGGCCGCACACGCCCACCGGCTGGTAGAGGGTGTAGTTGAGCATCTGGTCGTCCACCGGGTAGCTGTGGCCGTCCATGCGGGTGCAGACCTCGGCGAAGAACTCGAAGTTGTGCGAGGCGCGGGGGATCAGCACGTTCCTGGTCTGGTGGATCGGCAGGCCGGTGTCCAGGGTCTCCAGCTCGGCCAGCTTGGGCACGTTCTGGTCGATCAGCTCACCCAGCTTGCGCATCAGCTTGGCGCGCTCCTTGGCCGGGGTGTTGGCCCACTTGGGGAAGGCCTCCTTGGCGGCGGCGACGGCCGCGGCGATCTCCTCGGCGCCGCCGCTGGCGACCTCACCGATGGCCTCGCCAGTGGCGGGGTTGTAGTTGGTGAAGACGTCTTTGCTTTCGACCTCGCGGCCATCGATCCAGTGCTTGATCATGTTCAGACCTCGTTGTTACGGGACGCGAAGAACTTGGCTTCGCTGACGATTCGGTTGACCAGGCGGCCGACGCCTTCCACTTCCACCACCACTTCATCGCCCGGTACCACGTCGGCCAGGCCCTCCGGCGTGCCGGTGGCGATCATGTCGCCCGGCTGCAGGGTCATGAAGCTGGAGAAGTATTCGATCAGGTAGGGGATGTCGAAGATCATGTCGGCGGTGGTGCCTTCCTGCTTCAGCTCGCCGTTGATCCAGGTGCGCAGCCTGAGCTTCGACGGGTCCGGCACGTCGGCGGCGTCGACGATCCAGGGGCCGACCGGGGTGGTGCAGTCGCGGTTCTTCACCCGTAGGTTGGGGCGGTAGTAGTTCTCCAGGTAGTCGCGGATGGCGTAGTCGTTGCAGACGGTGTAGCCGGCCAGGTACTGCAGGGCGTCCTCGCGCTTGACGTTGCGCGCGGGCTTGCCGATCACCGCCACCAGCTCGCACTCGTAGTGCATGTAGGCGACGTTGTCCGGGCGCCAGGTGACCTGGTTGTGGCCGGTGTAGGTGCCGGGGGACTTGATGAAGGCCAGCGGCTCGGTGGGGGCCTTGAAGGCCAGTTCGGCGGCGTGGTCGGCGTAGTTAAGGCCCAGGGCGAACATGGCGCCGGTGGCCGGCGGCAGCCACTCGACGGCGTCTTCCGCGAGCAGGCGGCCGTCGGCCAGGCGGACGGCGTTGCCGTCTTCGACCGTGACCGCGTGGATGTCGCCCTGGTATCGGATGCGTGCGTGTTTCATCTGCGTCTCCTTATTCCGCGACCAGGGTGCTGGTGAGCCGGCCCAGGCCTTCGATCTCCACCACCACTTCATCGCCGGGGCGCACGTCGACGCGGCCCTCGGGGGTGCCGGTGATTAGCACGTCGCCTTCGTGCAGGGTCATGAACTCGCTGATCTCGGCGATCAGTTGGGGAATGCTGCGCACCAGGTTGGCGGTGGTGTTTTCCTGGCGCAGTTCGCCGTTGACGAAGAGGCGCAGGGGCAGGGCATGCGGATCGGCGATCTCGCTGGCCGGCACCACTTCGCTGGCCAGGGGGCAGAAGCCGTCACGGCACTTGGCCTTGACCGCCGGGCGGTAGTAGCTGTCCTCCGGCAGGCTGAACTCGTTCACCACCAGGTAGCCGGCGACATGCGCCATGGCGTTCTCGGCGCTGACGCGGCTGGCGTTGCGGCCGATCACCACGCCCAGGGCCGGGCCCGGCTGCAGGCGCTCGACGTCACGCGGGTAGGGCACCGGCTGGCCGTCGCCATTGCGGGTGTTGGAGGTCTTGATGAACAGCACCGGCTTGACCGGCGGCTTCTGGTAAGGCGGTTGGTCGAACTCGGCCAGTCGGCTTTCGAGCAGGCCCTGGTAGTTCAGCGCGACGCCGAACAGGGTGCCGGTAGCGACTTCGCTGGTTGCGCGACGCATGGGTTCACTCCTGAAGCAGTGGGGTCATCCCCGGATAAAAGAAGGTGCGCGCTGACGGTGGGAAGCGGCACCCGAAGTCATTTCGTTAACATGCTAACTTTATAATTAATATATTAACGATGATCAAGCCCTACCAAAGGACGATTCGATCGTTGAGCCATTAGAAACCCCGGCGCGGCCGGCGGATTGTCCATTCCTGCCAGGCGCTTGACCTTCCGTGACAAGGCGGTCGGGAGGGCGCATGGGGTTTGCTTCGCGTCGCCGGTTGTTGCTTAAATCCGCCATCGCGTTAATCCGGAGCACACATGGCAACGCCCAGACCTTCCCTGACCCTGACCCTCCTGCAGGCACGCGAGGCGGCGATGGGGTTCTTCCGCCCGCTGCTCAATCAGCACGGGCTGACCGAGCAGCAATGGCGGGTGATCCGCATCCTGCGGCAGAACGGCGAGATGGAGAGCCACCAACTGGCGCACCAGGCCTGCATCCTCAAGCCGAGCATGACCGGCGTGCTGGTACGCATGGAGCGCGACGGCATCGTCCGCCGCTGGAAGTCACCCCAGGACCAGCGCCGCGTCTATGTCGGGCTGACCGAGCAGGGGCAGCAGTGCTTCGTGTCCATGAGCGATGGCATGGAGAGCAACTACCAGCGCATCCAGGAGCAGTTCGGCGAGGAGAAGCTGCAGCAGCTGCTGGGCCTGCTCAACGAACTCAAGCAAATCAAGCCTTGATAGTGATCGGGTGAGGCTGCGGACCATGGCGTCTTCCCCGATCCCCAATATCGACATCGGCCAGGTCTACGACCAGCGCTACGCCGATGCCGACGTGCACTACGAGCAACTGGGCCGGCTGGCCGACTTCTTCGGCCGCAACATGCCGGTGCACCGTCACGACCGCTTCTTCCAGGTGCACTACGTGAAGAGCGGCTCGGTGCGCGTCTACCTCGACGAGCTGCAATATCACCGCCAGGGGCCGCTGTTCTTCCTCACCCCGCCGACCATCCCCCATTCCTTCGTCACCGAGGCGGACGCCGACGGCCATGTACTGACGGTGCGCCAGCAACTGGTGTGGCCGCTGCTGGAGGCCGGGCGTGGCCTGGCCGCCGGGCCGCAGATCGGTGCCGTCTGCGTGGCCTTCGACGAACTGGACGAGGGCTTTGCCGCCGAGGTGCGGCGCCTCGACCAACTGTTCGACTACCTCGGCGACGAGTTCCGCAGCCAGCACTCCGGCCGCGCGGAAAGCCTGGAGGCGCTGACCCGGCTGATCTTCATCAGCCTGCTGCGCCTCTCCACCCGCTCGCTCAAGGCGCAGCCTGCGCGGCGTGACGACTTGCAGTTCTTCCACCGTTTCAACGCGCTGATCGAGGAGCACTACCCCCAGCACTGGGCACTGGCCGAGTACGCGCGGCAGATCGGCGTGACCGAGGCGCGCCTCAACGACATCTGCCGTCGGGTCGCGGGCCTGCCGTCCAAGCGCCTGGTGCATGAGCGCCTGATGCAGGAGGCGCGCCGGCTGTTGCTGTTCACCGGCCGCTCGGTGAACGAGATCTGCTACCAGCTGGGCTTCAAGGACCCGGCCTACTTCAGCCGCTTCTTCTCCCGCCATGCCGGCATCACGCCCGGCGAGTACCGGGCGCGCAACGGCGGGTAGGTTCGTGCCGGCTCCGTTCCCGGGCCGAAGCCCAACGTTGCCAGGCCGAACATCGTGCGTTGGGTCTCGCTGTGCTCGGCGCCAACCTACGGCACGGCCCCTAACACGAAAGGTGGACCGATGAAGCGCGGTCCACCCTACGCCGGCGCTGTGCCGCAATCCCCCGTGGGGCAATCAGAACAGCGGCAGGGTGTAGCCGATGATCAGGCGGTTTTCGTCGACATCGGTGCGCAGGCCGTCGCCGGAGCGGAAGGTGGCGTTGCGCAGGCGGATGTTCAGGCCCTTGAGCGAGCCATCCTGGAAGGTGTAGACGAGGTCGGTGTCGCGCTCCCATTCGCGGCCGTCCTGCACGGTGGCGGTCTGCACGTTCCTGCCGCTGACGTAACGGGTCATGAAGCTCAGGCCGGGCACGCCGAGGGCGACGAAGTCGAAGTCGTAGCGCGCCTGCCAGGCATCGGTCTCGGCCTTGGTGAAGACGTTGAAGGTCACCAGGTTCACCGAGTAGGGGTCCAGCCCCGGGTAGGCGAAGTCACCGTCGCCGGAGAGGTTCTGGTAACCGACGCCGACCTTGTGGGCGCCCATGCCGAGGGTGACCATGCCGTTGAAGAAGCGGTTGTCGATGCGTCCGCCGTCCACCCGCGCGGTGCTGCGGTAGCGGTGCTCGCCGTCCTCGCCGGTGTCGAAGTAGCGCAGGTCGGTCTTGAGGGTGATGCCCTCGCCGAGGGTGGCGTTGTGCACCAGGCCGAGGTAGTGCTGGCGATAGATGTCCTGCATCTGTGCGTGGTAGTAGCTCAGCGTCAGTGCCGGGCTGAGCGCGTAGCTGCCGCCGAGCAGGTCCAGGTGCGCACTTTCCACGCCGCCGTAGTTCATCTCGTCGTTGCTCGACGAATCCCGCAGGTTGATCTTCTCCAGCCGCCCCAGGTTGAGCGTCAGGCCGTCGAGCTCCTGCGAGGTGAGCAGGCCGCCGGCGTAGGTGGAGGAGAGCAGGCGCACGTCGTTGTAGGCCGCCACCGGCAACTGCGGCTGCAGGGTGCCGATGCGCAGCACGCTCTTGGAGGCGCGCAGCTTGGCGGTCAGGCCCAGCTCGCTGTAGTTGTCCTCGGGCTCCAGGCTCTGGGCGCCATAGGCCAGCAGGCCGGTGCCGCGACGGTCGCGGCTGGAGTCGAGCTTGATCGCCACCTGGCCGATGGCGTCGAGGCCCACACCGATGGTGCCTTCGGTGAAGCCGGACTCGTAGCGCGCAGTGAAGCCCTGGGCCCATTCCTCGGCCTTGGCCTGGGGCGCGCCGCCCTGGCGGAAGTCGCGGTTCATGTACATGTTGCGGGCCTCGATGCTGGCCTTGCTGTCCTTGACGAGGTCCGCGTGGGCGCTGCCGGCGAGGCTCGCCAGCAAGCAGGTGAGTACGGGGGCGGAGCGTATTTTCCTGGTCATTGTTCTTGTCTCTAGGAAAGGTGTGTCGGAGGGCCTTCGCCACGGGCTGGCCGCTGCGATGGCCCGGGCAATCTAGTCATTAATTAAAATATTAACAATATCCATGACTGGTCCGTGCGGAGGCGTAACCTGATAAACAACATCACTAATGATTTTTAAGTAACTGAAAAATAGAGAATAAATATTCTTGATAAATCACTTTAGCTTTTCGTATACCCGCCAGGTCCGCTTCTTTCTGTTGACAGGCAGGCGATAAAAATTAATGTATTAACGGTATTCGCTTCCCATGCCGCCAGCGCCCACACGCATGGCTACAACAACAAGACGGAGCTATCGCCATGAAATCCCTCGCAATTCCCGCCCTCTGCGCGGTGCTGTTCGGTGCCGCCTCGGCCCATGCCGAAACCATCACCCTCAAGGTCGCCCACTTCCTGCCCTCCACCTCCAACGCCCAGGCCAACATCATCGAGCCCTGGTGCGAGCAACTGCGCCAGGAGTCGGGCGACCGCCTGAAGTGCCAGCTCTACCCCTCGATGCAATTGGGTGGCACGCCGGCCAAGCTGGCAGACATGGCACGCAACGGTGTGGCGGATATCGTCTGGACGGCCCCGGCCTATTCCGCCGGCAAGTTCCCCCGGGTCGAGGCGCTGGAGCTGCCCTTCGTCCTGCCCATGGGCGGCCAGGCCGGCAACGCGATCATCTGGGACTTCTACGAGCGCTACGCCCGCGACGACTTCAAGGGCTACAAGGTGCTGGTGGTGCACGGTGACGGCGGCATGAGCCTGCACACCCGCGGCAAGCCGGTGCGCACCCTGGCCGATCTCGCCGGCCTCAAGCTGCGTGCCTCCAGCCGCACGGCGGCGAAGACCGTGGAAAGCCTGGGCGCGACCCCGGTGAGCATGCCGCCGGCGCAGATGACCGAGGCGATCTCCAAGGGCGTGGTCGACGGCGCACTGGCCGCGTGGGAGGTGGTGCCGGCGACCAAGCTGGACGAGGTGACCCGCTACCACAGCGATGTGCCGGCCGGGCAGCCGGCCTTCGGCTACACGGTGCTGACCCTGCTGATGAACCAGCGCCGCTTCGACAGCCTGCCGGCCGACCTGCAGGCGATCATCGAGCGCAACAGCGGCAAGGTGCTGTCCGAGCGTTTCGCCACCGCCTGGGACGCGGCCACCGCCAAGGCCCACGACGCGACGCCGGCCGACGGCCTGGTGGTGCTGGACGACGCCGCCTACGGCGAGATGCGCAAGGCATCCGATGGCGCGGTGCAGGGCTGGATCGACGAGGCGGATGCCAAGGGCCTGGACGGCAAGGCGCTGGTGGAAGCCGTGCGCACGCTGGCCGGCTCGGGGCACTGAGGCCATGAAGGAATCGCTGCATTTCGATCTCGACGCGCGCGATCAAGAGGGCCTGGTACGCCGGGCCCTGCTGCGCCTCACCCATGGTTTCGCCCTGGCTGGTGGCGGCATCATCCTGGCCCTGGTGGGCATGTCGGTGGTGTCCATCGTCGGCCGCAAGCTGTTCTCCGCGCCCATCCGTGGCGACATGGAACTGGTGGAGGTGGGGGCTGCGGTGGCCATCGCCGCCTTCCTGCCGTTGTGCGAGCTGCGCGGCACGCACATCCGCGTGGACGCGCTGACCCACTGGCTGCCCGCCGGGGTGCGCCGGGCGCTGGACGCGTTCGCCCATCTGCTGTGCTGCGCGGTGGCCTGGCTGCTGGCCTGGCGCACCAGCCTGCAGATGCTCGACAACCGCGAGTTCGGCGACGTCACCACGCTGCTGTCGATCCCGTTGTGGATTCCCCTGGCGCTGATCGTGCCGAGCCTGGTGCTCCTGGGACTCTGCGCCCTGGCCCGGGTGGCGCGGGTGCTGGGCGGCGCGGGGGGTGAGGCATGAGCGGCCTGGCCCTGGGGCTGATCGCGCTGGCGATCACCATGACCCTGTTGCTGCTGCGCGTGCACATCGGCCTGACCATGCTGGTGGGCGGCGCGGCCTGCTTCTGGGCGGTCAACGACGGCGACCTGTCGAGCCTGCTGTTCACCCTCAACGACCTGGCCTATTCGCGCCTGTCCAACTACGACCTGGCGGTGATCCCGCTGTTCGTGATGATGGGCCAGTTCGCCACCCACGGTGGCCTGTCGCGCTCGATCTTCCGCTGCGCCTCGGCCTTCATCGGCCACTGGAAGGGCGGCATGGGCATGTCCGCCATCGGCGCCTGCGCGGGCTTCGGCGCCATCTGCGGCTCCTCCCTGGCCACCGCGGCGACCATGAGCCACGTGGCGCTGCCCGAGCTGCGCCGGCACAACTATTCCGGGCGCCTGGCCACCGCCACCGTGGCGGCCGGCGGCACCCTGGGCATCCTCATACCGCCGTCGGTGCCGCTGATCATCTATGCGGTGCTGACCCAGGAATCCATCGCCAAGCTCTTCGTCGCCGCCGTGGTACCGGGGGTGATCGCCATCATCGGCTACGTGCTGGTGCTGCGGATCATGGTGGCACGGGACGAGTCCCAGGCCACCGTCTCGCCCAGGGCATCACTGGCCGAGCGCGGCCGCGCGCTGGTCAGCGTGCTGCCGGTGATCGGCGTGTTCCTGGTGGTGATCGTCGGCATCTACGGCGGCTGGGCCAACCCCACCGAGGCGGCCTCCATCGGCGCGGCGGCCTGCGGCATCCTCGCCTTCACCCAGGGCGGCATGCGCTGGAAGGGCATGCGCGCCAGCCTCCTGGGCACGGCGGAAACCTCGGCGATGATCTTCCTCGTGCTGCTGGGCGCGGACCTGCTCAACTCCGGCCTGGCGCTGACCCAGATGCCGGGCGAGCTGGCGGCCTGGGTGATCGGCAGCGGCCTGGCACCGATGCTGGTGCTGCTGGTCATCCTCGGCCTTTACCTGGCGCTGGGCTGCGTGATGGATTCGCTGGCGATGATCCTGCTGACCATCCCGATCTTCTACCCGATGATCATGGGCCTGGATTTCTTCGGCCTGAGCGAGTCCGACAAGTCCATCTGGTTCGGCATCCTCGCGCTGATGGTGGTGGAGATCGGCCTGATCCATCCGCCCCTGGGCATGAACCTGTTCATCGTCCAGCGCGCCGCCGGCGACGTGCCCTACGGCGAGACCGCCAGGGGCATCGTGCCGTTCCTCTGCTCGGACCTCGCCCGCATCGCGCTGCTGGTGGCCTTCCCGGGCCTGAGCCTGTGGCTGCTGAGCCTCTGATCGTCCCTCGCTGCACCTGGCCGCCTGCGGGCGGCCTTTTTTCGTCCGCCATCCCCACGCTCCCTCGAACGCCCTGGAACCTGCCCATGACCGCCCACCCCAAGCGCCTGATCCTGCTGCTCGCCGCCCTGGTGGCCTTCGGGCCGCTGTCCATCGACATGTACCTGCCCAGCCTGCCGCTGATCGCCCGTGACCTGGGGGCGCCGGAGGCGCGGGTGCAGTTGACCATCGGCGTGTTCCTCGCCGGGCTGTGCCTCGGGATGCTGGCCTACGGGCCGCTGTCGGACCGCTTCGGCCGGCGGCGCCTGCTGCTGGGCGGCATCGCGCTCTACCTGGCGGCCAGCCTGGGGTGCGCGCTGGCGGTCGAGGTCGAGCACCTGCTGGCCTGGCGCCTGCTGCAGGCCCTGGGTGGTGCGGCGGCATCGGTGCTGGCGCGGGCCATCGTGCGTGACCTGTTCCCGGTGGGCGATGCGGCGCGGGTGCTGTCGCTGATGCACCTGGTGACCATGTTCGCCACCCTGGTGGCGCCGCTGCTGGGCGGCTACCTGATGCTGCTCGCCGGCTGGCGTTCGCTGTTCCTGCTGTTGATGGCCTTCGCC
>NZ_QKRU01000116.1:0-11241 GCF_003234055.1 Pseudomonas sp. 57B-090624 | reverse complement strand
AAGGAGGGGTACTCCGGCACCGGTCACGCCGCCCTCGGCCAATGCCGGCTACCTGCGCAACCCGGCGCCGGAGTACCCCTCCTTCGCCCAGCGTCGCGGCTGGGAAGGCACGGTGCTGCTGCGGGTGCACGTACTGGCCAGCGGCTCGCCCAGCGAGGTGCAGATACAGAAGAGCAGTGGTCGCGACCTGCTCGACGAGGCGGCGATCAAGGCCGTCAAACGCTGGACCTTCGTACCCGCCAAGCGCGGCGACGTGGCCCAGGATGGCTGGGTCAGCGTGCCCATCGACTTCAAATTGAACTGAACAGATTCGCGCCCCGGCGCACTTGGAGGATCGCAACATGGACCTACTCAACAACCCCTTCGGCTCGGTCGAGCACCTCGTCATCTGGCTGCTGATCGGCTTCTCGGTCGTCACCTGGGGCCTGGCCCTGGTCAAGGGCATCCAGTTCGCCCGTCTCAAGCACCAGGACCGCAAGTTCCAGAAGCTGTTCTGGAGCGCCACCAGCCTGGACAGCGCCGCCGACCTGGTGCAGGACCACGCCGGTGCCGTCGCCCACGTGGCCCAGGCCGGTTTCGCCGCGATCCAGGTGCAGGGTGGCCAGCCCGGCGACCTGAGCCAGGCGATCAACCACCAGGACCGCCTCGAGCGCGCCCTGCGCCAGCAGATCCAGCGTGAACGCCGCTCCCTGGAATCCGGCCTCGCGGTGGTCGCCTCCATCGGCTCCACTTCGCCCTTCATCGGCCTGTTCGGCACCGTGTGGGGGATCATGGAAGCGCTCAAGGGCATCAGCCTGGCCGGTTCCGCCAGCCTGGAAACCGTCGCCGGCCCCATTGGCGCGGCGCTGATCGCCACCGGCGTCGGCATCGCCGTCGCGGTGCCCGCGGTGCTGGTCTACAACTACTTCCTGCGCAGCCTCAAGCTGACCGCCGCCGACCTCGACGACTTCGCCCACGACTTCTACAGCCTGGCCCAGAAGAGCGCCTTCAAGGTCATCGTCAACCCCGCCGCCGGCAAGCAAGGCGCCGCCCAGAAAGTGAAGGAGGCGTCCTGACATGGCCTTCTCCACTCAAGACAGCGACGAGGTTCTCTCCGAGATCAACGTCACCCCGCTGGTGGACGTGATGCTGGTGCTGCTGGTGGTGTTCATCGTCACCGCGCCGCTGCTCACCAATGCCATCCCCATCAACCTGCCGAAGACCGAAGCGGTCGCCCCGCCGGACCAGAAGGACCCGCTGGTGGTGAGCATCGACGGCGAAGGCAAGCTGTTCATCAACAAGGACGAGATCCAGCCGGACCTGCTGCAGGGCAACCTGGAGGCCGCCAAGGCCAAGGACCCGGAGCTGCGCGTGCAGCTGCAGGCGGACGACAAGGTGGACTACGGCGCGGTGGCCAAGGCCATGGCCTCCATCGAGCGCGCCGGGATCACCAAGCTGGCGGTGATCACCGCCCGCTGACAGCTTTGGCCGCCTCCCTTCAGGCAGGGGGGAGGTGGCTTTTTTATCCTGCGGCTTTCTGAGACAGGAAGGCCTGCAACGCCCGCCAGGGCTGACCCGGACTGCATGCGGCAGCTCCGGGTTTTTTGTGCGCGCGCAGGGGCGGAGAGCCTCGGCGTTCGTCATCTGCCCAATCGTTAACAGTTGGGTTCCTACAGCACTCCCCGCCGGCTTCAGACCGTTCACGGCTCCTCTCGGACTTTTCCTCTTTCGCCGCTTTGTGGTTATCGGCCTAGATAGCCGCCGGCCCGCCAGCGTGGCGTTCGCCCCCTTAGCAACGTGCATCCGAAGCAGCCGCTCATGCCGTTGCGGCCCATGCAAGCAAGCAACGAGTACGAAATGGAATTCAGCCCCTTCGATCGCACCGACGGACCGCACGACCACCTGGCCGTGGTCACGAATTCCTGCTCGACAGCTTTCATCTGACCTCCCCCCGGGGAGACATCTGGAGTAGTCATGGCATCGAACAGTTTCCAAAACGAAGTACCCAAGGCACGGGTCAACATCAAGCTCGACCTGCACACCGGCGGTGCGCAGAAGAAGGTCGAGCTTCCGCTGAAGCTGATGCTGATGGGCGACTACAGCAACGGCCGTGAGGCGCGCCCCCTGTCCGAGCGCGCCAAGGTCAACATCAACCGCAACAACTTCGACAGCGTGCTCGCCGAGTTCGCCCCCCGCATGAAGCTGGCCGTGGAGAACACCCTGGCCGATGACGATTCGGAAACCTCGGTCGAGCTGGCCTTCCACCGCATGAAGGATTTCGAGCCCGAGCAGGTGGCTCGCCAGATCCCCCAGCTACGCGCCCTCCTGGCCATGCGCAATCTGCTGCGCGACCTCAAGTCGAACCTTTTGGACAACGCGACTTTCCGCCAGGAACTGGAACGCATCCTCAAGGATGACGCCCTCAGCGACGAGTTGCGCGCCGAGCTCGCTGCGCTCGCTCCCCAAGACGCCTCTTAACGCATCCGGATTTCCACAGGAAGGTTTCCCATGTCCGTAGAACACACCTCCGCAGCCCCTCGTGGCGCCACTTCATTCGATGAAAGCCAGGGCGTCTATGCGGCGCTGTTCAGCAAGATCAACCTCAGCCCGATCAGCGAGTTGAGCGGCCTGGATGCATTCCAGAACAACGAGGCGCTGTCCGAAGCGTCGGCGGACGAGCGCGTCACGGCGGCGGTCAGCGTCTTCCTCGACCTGCTCCAGCAGTCGGCGCAGAAGGTCGAGCGCCTGGACAAGACGCTGCTCGATGAACACATCGCTTCCCTCGACGCGCAGATCAGTCGCCAGCTCGACGCGGTCATGCACCACGAGGATTTCCAGCGCGTGGAGTCCACCTGGCGCGGTGTGAAGTCGCTGATCGATCAGACGGACTTCCGCCAGAACGTCCGTATCGAACTGCTCGACATCAGCAAGGACCACCTGGTGCAGGACTTCGAGGATGCACCGGAAATCGCCCAGAGCGGCCTCTACGTCCACACCTACACCCAGGAATACGACACCCCCGGCGGCGAGCCGATCGCGGCCGCCATCTCCAACTACGAGTTCGATGCCAGCCCCCAGGACATCGCCCTGCTGCGCAACCTGTCCAAGGTCGCCGCGGCGGCGCACATGCCCTTCATCGGCGCCGTCGGCCCGGCCTTCTTCGGCAAGGAGTCGATGGAGGAAGTCGCCGCCATCAAGGACATCGGCAACTACTTCGATCGGGCCGAGTACATCAAGTGGAAATCCTTCCGCGACAGCGACGATTCCCGCTACATCGGCCTCACCCTGCCGCGTGTCCTCGGTCGGCTGCCCTACGGCCCGGACACCATCCCCGTGCGCAACTTCAACTACGTGGAGAAGGTGAAGGGGCCCGACCACGACCGGTACCTGTGGACCAACGCATCGTTCGCCTTCGCCGCGAACATGGTGAAGAGCTTCATCAACAACGGCTGGTGCGTGCAGATTCGCGGCCCGCAATCGGGTGGCGCGGTGACCGACCTGCCGATCCACCTCTACGACCTGGGCACCGGCAACCAGGTGAAGATCCCGTCGGAGGTGATGATTCCCGAGACCCGGGAATTCGAGTTCGCCAACCTCGGGTTCATCCCCCTGTCGTACTACAAGAACCGCGACTACGCCTGCTTCTTCTCCGCCAACTCGGCACAGAAGCCGGCGCTGTACGACACCGCCGATGCCACCGCCAACAGCCGCATCAACGCGCGCCTGCCGTACATCTTCCTGCTGTCGCGCATCGCCCATTACCTGAAGCTGATCCAGCGGGAAAACATCGGCACCACCAAGGACCGGCGCCTGCTGGAACTGGAGCTCAACAAGTGGATCGGCGGACTCGTCACCGAGATGACCGACCCCAGCGACGACCTGCAGGCATCGCATCCGCTGCGCGAGGCGAAGGTGCTGGTCGAGGACATCGACGACAACCCCGGCTTCTTCCGCGTCAAGTTGTACGCGGTGCCGCACTTCCAGGTGGAGGGCATGGACATCAACCTGTCGCTGGTCTCGCAGATGCCCAAGGCCAAGGCCTGACGCATTGGCCAGGGAAACGACGCCATGAACATCGACCGCCCCCTCTGGGCTGCGGGGACGCTTCTGTCCCCGCAGCAGTTCCAGCAACAGGCCCGCTGGGAAGCCTGGACCAACGAGCGCATCGCCCGGCTCGCCCTCGTTCATCCCTGGGGCGTACTGGCAGCCGACTTCGATGCCGATGCCCTGAGGATGGGCCGGCTCAAGGCATCGCGGCTTCACGTGCGCATGCCGGACGGCACGCTGATCGATACCGACCGCGCCGATCACCTGCCGCCGGCGCTTGAGCTGTCCCGCGTCCTGGCCGACGACATCCGCAGCGCCACCCTGCTGCTGGCATTGCCGCTGGAACAGGGCAATGGCAACAACTGTGTGCTCGATGGCCAGCGTGAAGACCGGCCCACCCGCTACCGCCAGAACTGGCAGGCGGTGCAGGACCTCTATGGCGATGAGCGGCAGTCCATCAGCGTCATGGAGCACCAGCTCAGCCTGCGCCTGGCCAGC
Organism: Pseudomonas sp. 57B-090624; assembly: GCF_003234055.1. Lineage (NCBI taxonomy): Bacteria > Pseudomonadati > Pseudomonadota > Gammaproteobacteria > Pseudomonadales > Pseudomonadaceae > Pseudomonas > Pseudomonas sp. 57B-090624. The sequence continues at coordinate 6,717 of NZ_QKRU01000116.1, read as the reverse complement.
GACGACAACGGCGACTACCTGACCTGCCCGGTGGTGCGCCTGCTGCGCGATACCCAGGGAACCTGGGCCGTGGATGCCGGCTACGTACCGCCATTGCTGAGCCTCGATGCCCATGCGGGCCTGCTGGTGCAGCTGGACAACCTGTTCATCCAGCTGTCCGCCAAGCGCCAGCGCCTGATGGCCATGCGCCGTGAAAGCAACCAGCGCATGGCCGATTTCGCGGTGGCGGACGTCTCGCTGTTCTGGCTGCTCAATGCGCTCAACACCTACCAGCCGATCCTCGCCGACCTCAGGGCTCATCCTGCGCGTCATCCCGAGCAGGTCTACCTGGAGCTGGCGAAGCTCGCCGGCAGCCTGTCGACCTTTTCGCTGGAGCATGACATCGACCAGGTGCCGGCCTACCGGCACGAGCAGCTGGAGCGGGTCCTGCCGCCGCTGATGAGCATGATCTCGACGCTGCTCGAAGCCAGTCTGCCGTCGCGCGTCATCGCCCTGGAGCTGGAGGAGAGCGGGGCGAACCGCTGGAAGGTTTCGCTCCACGACCCCAGGCTGCGCGAGCCGGATGGCGCCGACTTCTACCTTTCCGTCCGCTCGCGACTCTCCGCCGCGCAGCTGCAGAGCCAGTTTCCCCACCTGTGCAAGGTGGGGACCCCGGATGACGTCGACCACCTGGTCAACGCGGCGCTGGACGGCATCCCGCTGCAACCGCTCAACCATGTCCCCGCTGCCATCCCGTTGCGCCTGGAGAACCAGTATTTCGCGCTGGATCTCGGGCATCCCAAGGGGCGGGCCATGCTCGCCGCCGGTGTGTGCGCCTTCTATGTTCCCGCCACGCTGATCGACGCCCGGCTCGAACTGTTCGCGGTACTGCGCTCATGAGCCTGCACAGCGAGGTACGCGTTAACGCCCCGGCCTCCATCGACGCACTGCTGCAGGACAGCTACCTGCTGGTAGTGACCCTGCGCGAGGGGCGCTCGGCCCACCATGGGCGTGACTTGTGGAGGCGCTGCATCCAGCAGGTCGAAGCGCTACGCCACGAACTCGAGGCGCGGGGCATGAGCCAGCGGAGCATCGACTGCATCAGCTACGCCCAATGCGCGCTGCTGGATGAAACCGTGCTCGCGTTCGCCCGGGACGATGATCACGCCGACTGGGCCGGTGAGCCGTTGCAGGTGAAGTTCTTCAACCGTCACCAGGCGGGTCATTTCCTCTACGAGGACATGCACGAGGTCCTGCGCGAGCCCTCGCCCGACCCCCAGGTCCTGACGGCGTACCACCGCGTCCTGCTGCTGGGATTCAAAGGGCGCTACGAGCTGCATGATCCGGAGCGCGATGGCCTGGTGAGCGCGTTGGAGGAGCGGGTCCCGCCCTTGGCCGTAGGCGGCGACCTGAGCCTCGGCACGGGCGTCGAGCGCGGCGATGCGATGAAGCGCTGGCTGCGCGGCCCGGCGATGCAGGTGCTCGCGATGGCCGTGCTGGTCGCCGGGACCTGGTGGGGGCTCGACCAGTACCTCGGTCGTCTCGTCGCCTCGTTGCTGCCCGGTGCGGTGTGAAGGGCGTGCGATGAGCAGGATGCTGATGCGCGGGCTCTGTGCGTGGGCGGCTCTGCTGGCCCTGGCGCTGCTGTTCGTCTTTCCGATGGCGGGCGGCTTGCGACTCATGGGCGCGACGCTCGTCCTGGGGGCTCTCCTGCTGGCCTGGCGCTGGGCAGGCCAGCGGGGCCTGACGCTCGACGCCGGACTGCAGTTGCCCGCTGCGGGCTTCCAGCAGCCGGTGGTGCTGGTTTGTGGCGATGGGCAGAGGGGGCTGTTCGATGAGCCCGATGCCGCGGGGCCCCGCTGGAGGATGACGACACAGGGCTGCTACCTGCCTGTGGATAACCTGGAACACCTGCCACTGATGGTCCGCACCATCCTGGTTCAGCGGCCCCACTGGGGCGGGCAGCTCGGCGTGCTCCTGGTCATCGATCCAGGCGAGCATCGCGATGCAGCCGAGCTGGAGGGCAAGCTCCGGGCGTTCCGCCATCAACTCGTCCAGGCCCGCCGGCAAGCGGTACTGCCGCTGCTCCAGGTCAGCTACCTGCAAGGCGACCGGGGCCAGACGCCCTGGTTCTGCTGGGCGGCCAATGGGTCGCAACCCGATGTGCTGGAGGCGGGCGCCTGCATCGCCTTCGCTGAATGGCAGAGGCTCGGGGGTGACCCGGTGCTTTCGGCATCGCGCCTGCGCACCGGCGTCCTGCTGGGCGCGGTAGCCGGCTGGTTGCGCCAACATGTGCAGGCCTCCCTCGTCGGCCGGGGCGGCAATGACCCGGCAGCCACGGCCGTGGCCTGCGGCGTCATGCTGGTGCCGACCCTGCCTGGCCGCGTCGCCGGGAATCTCTGGCAGCAATGGGTGCGTGACCGGACGACGCTGGAAGAGGCGACCGAGCCTGCGCACGAGACCTCGTCACTCCTGCCCCTTCCGGACGCGCTGCTCCCGCTCCTGCCGACGCGTGTGAGTCCCACGCCGCTGCGCCGTGCCTGGCTGGCATCGCTCTGGCTATCCGCTCTGGCTGTGGTCTCGGCCCTGGCCGGTTCCGCCTGGCACAACCGCGAACTGGTGCGCCAGGTCAGCGAGGACCTGCATCGCTACCTGGCCATCCCCCACGCCCAGCACCGTGACCAGCCCGAGTTCGAACTGCGTGAAGCAGCCATGGCGGTCTTGCGCTCCGATGCAGCGCGCCTGGATGGCTACTACCGCCAGGGTGAGCCGCTCTGGCTGGGGTTGGGCCTGTACCAGGGGGAGCGCCTGAGGGACGAATTGCTGGCCGTCATCACCGGTTACCGGAGGCCCCACGACGCACCCACGGAGGTGCCGCGGATGCCCGAGCCGGTGCGGCTGGACAGCCTGTCGCTGTTCGCCGTGGGCAGCGCCACGCTCAAGCCCGAGTCGACCAGGCTCCTGATCAACGCACTGGTCGACGTCAAGGCCAGGCCCGGCTGGCTGATCGTCATTGCCGGGCATACCGATGCCAGTGGTGATGCCGACCGGAACCTCCAGCTGTCCCGTGATCGTGCCGGGGCGGTGCGTGACTGGATGCAGCGGATGGGGGACATCCCCGACAGCTGTTTTGCCGTACAGGGCTTCGGTGCCGGTCAGCCGATCGCCAGCAATGACACCGAAATCGGGCGCGCCGCCAACCGGCGCGTCGATATCCGCCTGGTGCCGGAGGTGGGGGCCTGCGTGTCGCCCACCGCCGCACGGGGTGGCAAGGACCAGCCGCACTCCGCGGCTGTCAACCTCTGAGAAGGAGCTTCACATGGCAATTCCCGTTTATCTCTGGCTGCAGGACGATGGCGGAGCCGACATCAAGGGGTCGGTGGACGTGCAGAAGCGCGAAGGCAGCATCGAGGTCATCGCGCAGGATCACAGCCTCTACATCCCCACCGACAACAACACCGGCAAGCTGACCGGCACCCGGGTCCACACCCCGTTCCTCTTCACCAAGGAGATCGATGCCTCCAGCCCCTACCTGTACAAGGCGGTGACCACCGGCCAGACCCTCAAGAGCGCCGAATTCAAGTGGTACCGCATCGACGATGCCGGCCAGGAAGTCGAGTACTTCATCACCAAGCTGGAGAACGTCAAGGTCGTGAAGGTCGCGCCGAAGATGCACGACGTGAAGGACCCGTCCAAGGAGAAGCACAACCACCTGGAGCAGGTCGAGTTGCGCTACGAGAAGATCACCTGGACCTACAAGGACGGCAACATCATCCATGCCGACTCCTGGAACGAACGTCAGAGCGCCTGACCTCGGGATGGTCGGCGGGGCACAAAGCTCCGCCGACCCTTCGCGAACCATTCCGACGCACAAGCGCCACGCACTTCGTACAAGGACGCATCGCCATGGCCCAGAACTCCGCCAGCCTGCTTCGTCGCCTCAACCCCTATTGCGCCCGGGCCTTGAGTGCCGCCGCCTCGCTCTGCCAGAGCCGCGCCCACGCCCAGGTCACCCCCGAGCACTGGCTGCTCAAGCTGCTGGAGCAGGGGGAGGGCGACCTCACCTTGCTCGCGCGGCGCTATGGCTGGGAACTCGATGCGCTCTGGCAGGGGCTGCTCGCCTATCTGGACAGCCTGCCCCGCAGCGTGCGCGAGCGACCCCAGCTCAGTGCCGAGCTGCAGCAGTTGATCAAGAACGCCTGGCTGCGGGCCTCCCTGGACGACGACAACGACCGGCTGCGTTCCCTGCACCTGCTCGGCGCCCTGCTGGAAACGCCCAGCCTGTTGCGTTGCGAGACCGCCTGGCCGCTGCTCAGCCTCAGCGAAGCCCAGTTGCAACGCCTGTTGCCCTTGCTGGACCGACATTCGGAAGAGCGCCCGGATGTGCAGCGTGAAGCCCGCCTCGACGAAGCCGAGCCCGGTCAGGTCGTCCTTCCTTCCAGCCCACCTGCGGGCTCCGCAGCCAACCCGTCCCTGGCCTTGCTCGACCGGTTCACCCAGGACCTGACGGCGCAGGCCCGTGAGGGGCGTATCGATCCCGTGTTCGGCCGTGATGACGAGATCCGCCAGGTCGTCGACATCCTCAGTCGGCGACGCAAGAACAACCCCATCCTCGTGGGCGATCCGGGCGTCGGCAAGACCGCCCTGGTCGAGGGCCTGGCCCTGCGTATCGCCGAGGGCGAAGTACCCGACAGCCTGAAACCCGTGAGCGTGCGGACCCTCGACCTGGGGCTGTTGCAGGCCGGTGCCGGAGTCAGGGGGGAGTTCGAGCAGCGCCTGAAGCAGATCATCGACGCGGTCCAGCAAGCGGAGCCGCCCATCCTGCTGTTCATCGACGAGGCCCATACCCTGATCGGTGCCGGCAACCAGGCCGGCGGCGCGGATGCCGCCAACCTGCTCAAGCCCGCCCTGGCCCGGGGCGAGCTGCGTACCATCGCCGCCACCACCTGGAGCGAATACAAGCAGTACTTCGAGCGAGACGCGGCGCTGGAGCGGCGCTTCCAGATGGTCAAGGTCGACGAGCCGGACGACACCGGCGCCTGCCTCATGTTGCGGGGCCTCAAGGCCCGCTACGCCAGCCATCACGGTGTGCATATCGAGGATGCCGCGGTACGCGCAGCCGTCAGCCTGTCACGGCGCTACATGACCGGGCGCCAGCTGCCCGACAAGGCCGTCGACCTGCTGGATACCGCCAGTGCCCGCGTGCGCATGAGCCTCGATTGCGAGCCCCAGGCACTGCTCGGCATCAAGGCCCGGCAGGTCGCCCTGGAGCTGGAGCGGCAAGCCCTGGAGGCGGATGGCCTGCTGGGCGCAAAGGCACCCGCCCGGCGGCTGGACGAGCTCGCCGAACAGCACGCCGGATTGGCACGACGCCATGCGGAGCTGGAGCGGCAATACCGTCACGAACTCGACCTGAGCCAGCAGCTCCTGGCGGCTCGCCAGGAGGAGCCACGGCAGGCGGAACGCTGCACCGAGCTGCAGCGGCGTCTCGAGCAGGCGCAGGGTGACCAGCCGCTGCTGTCCCTGGATGTCACCGCGCGCAACGTCGCTGAGGTGGTCGCCGACTGGACCGGCGTCCCACTGGGCAGCCTGCTCAAGGATGAGCAGGCCAGCCTGCTGGAACTGGAGCATCAACTCGGTCGCCGGGTCATCGGCCAGGATCATGCCCTCGGCGCGCTGGCCCAGCGGTTGCGAGCCGCACGGACAGGCCTGACCGGTGACCAGGCGCCCCAGGGCGTGTTCCTGCTGGTGGGCACCAGCGGCGTCGGCAAGACCGAGACTGCACTGGCACTGGCCGACAGCCTGTATGGCGGCGAGAAATCGCTGATCACGCTCAACCTCTCCGAGTACCAGGAGGCCCACACCGTCAGCCAGCTCAAGGGCTCTCCGCCGGGCTATGTCGGCTACGGCCAGGGTGGCGTGCTGACCGAAGCGGTGCGCCAACGGCCCTACAGCGTGGTGCTGCTCGATGAAGTGGAGAAAGCCCACCCGGACGTGCTCAACCTGTTCTACCAGGTCTTCGACCGTGGCTTCATGCGGGACGGTGAGGGGCGGGAAATCGACTTCCGCAACACCGTCATCCTGATGACGTCCAACCTGGGGAGCGACCTGTTGCAGGCGTGCCTGCAGGTGCAGCCGGATGCCACCGACGGCGTGCTCCAGGAACTGCTGCGCCCGGTGCTGCGCGATCACTTCCAGCCCGCGCTGCTGGCCCGCTTCCAGACGCTGATCTATCGCCCGCTGCCGGCAGATGCACTCAGACGCATCGTCGATCTCAAGCTCGAACAGGTCTCACGCCGCCTGCAACGCCACTACGGCCTGGGCTGCCAGGTCGACGACGCCCTGAGCGAGGCCCTCGTCGCCGCCTGCCTGCTGCCGGATACCGGCGCCCGCAACATCGACAGCCTGCTCAACCAGCAGATCCTGCCGGTGCTCAGCCAGCAGCTCCTCCGGCGCCAGGCCACCCGGCAACACGCCCGCAGCGTCATCCTCGGCCATGACGAGGATGAAGGCGTCACCCTGCAGTTCATCGACCGGCAGGGCCACATGCATCCGGTCATCGAGGAGGCTTGAGCATGCTTGCCGAACTCCGCCATTTCTTCGACCACAGCCGTCACCGCCTGCAGGTGGGCGAACTCGACGTCGGGCTCGACGTCCTCGCCTTCGTCGGGGACGAGACGCTCAGCCAGCCCTTCACCTACCAGGTCGAGTTCACCTCGTCCCAGCGCGACCTCCCCT
>NZ_QKRU01000115.1:0-11278 GCF_003234055.1 Pseudomonas sp. 57B-090624 | reverse complement strand
TCCCAACAAGAAGTACAAGACCATGAGCACCGCCCACACTGCCTGCCCCACCGGCGCTGACCACGCCACCCGCGACACCACCCACCGCACCGTCACCTGGCGGCTCATGCCGCTGCTGCTGGTGTGCTACCTGTTCGCCCACCTGGACCGCATCAACATCGGCTTCGCCAAGATGCAGATGAGCGCCGACCTGCAGTTCAGCGACACCGTCTACGGCTTCGGCGCCGGCCTGTTCTTCATCGCCTACGCCCTGTTCGGCGTGCCCAGCAACCTCGCCCTCGACCGCATCGGCCCGCGCCGCTGGATCGCCACCCTGATGGTGGTCTGGGGCGTGCTCTCCACCAGCATGTTCCTGGTGCAGGGCGCCACCGGCTTCTACGTCCTGCGCTTTTTGCTGGGGGTCGCCGAGGCCGGTTTCTTCCCCGGCATCCTCGTCTACCTCAACCGCTGGTACCCGGCCCGCCGCCGCGCGCAGATCACCGCCCTGTTCGCCATCGCCGTGCCCATGGCCGGGGTCATCGGAGGCCCGCTGTCCGGCGCCATCCTCGAAGGCTTCCACGACGCCCTCGGCCTGCGCGGCTGGCAGTGGATGTTCCTCCTCGAAGGCGCCCCCGTGGTGCTGCTCGGCCTGCTGGTCTGGGCGCGCCTGCCGGAGCGCTTCGATGACGTCGCCTGGCTCGACGACGCCCAGAAGCGCCAGCTGCGCGAGGACATGGCCCAGGAGGAACAGCGCAAGCCGATCACCTCCTTCGCCGGCATCCTGCGCGACCGCCATGTCTGGCTGCTGGTGGCCATCTACTTCGCCGTGATGCTCGCGGTGAACACCCTGGCCTTCTGGATGCCCACCCTGATCCACGGCGCCGGCGTCGCCCGCGACAGCCAGGTCGGCCTGCTCAGCGCCGTGCCCTACCTCGCCGGGGTGTTCTTCATGCTCGCCTGCGGCCGCTCCTCGGACCGCCACTGCGAACGCCGCTGGCACCTCTGCGTGCCGCTGCTGATGTGCGCCGTGGGCATCGCCAGCAGCGGCCTCGCGCCCACCAGCGCGATCCCCGTGCTGGCCGGCCTGATCATCGCCGGCATGGGCGCCAGCGCCGCCCTGCCGATGTTCTGGCAACTGCCGCCGGCCTTCCTCTCCGACAAGGCCCAGGCCGCGGGCATCGGCCTCATCAGCTCGTTCGGCAGCATCGCCTCGTTCCTCGCGCCCTACCTCATCGGCTGGATGCGCGACACCACCCAAAGCGCCAGCCTCGCGCTGTTCGTCCTGGCCTTCTTCATCGCCCTCGGCGCCGGACTGGTGCTGCGCACCCCGGCCGCCCTGGTCAATCCACGCTAAGAGAGACCCCACCATGCTCGACGCCACCCTGATCCAGCAGGCCGCCGCCCGACTCGACGCCGCCGAACGCTCGCGGCAGCAGATCCGCCAGTTCTCCCTGGACCACCCCGGCATCACCATCGAAGACGCCTACGCCATCCAGCGCGCCTGGGTGGCGCAGAAGATCCAGGACGGGCGCAAGCTGGTGGGCCACAAGATCGGCCTCACCTCCCGCGCCATGCAGGTGTCCTCCAACATCACCGAGCCGGACTACGGCGCGCTGCTGGATGACATGTTCTTCGACGAAGGCACCGACATCCCCTTCGAGCGCTTCATCGTCCCCCGCGTGGAAGTGGAGCTGGCCTTCGTCCTCGGCAAGCCGCTGCGCGGGCCGAACGTCACCCTGTTCGACGTGCTCGACGCCACCGAGTGGGTCATCCCCGCCCTGGAGATCATCGACGCCCGCATCCAGCAGGTGGACCCGGAGACCCAGGCCACCCGCAAGGTCTTCGACACCATCTCCGACAACGCCGCCAACGCCGGCGTGGTGATGGGCGGACGCGCCGTGCGCCCCACCGAGATCGACCTGCGCCGCGTGCCCGCCGTGCTCTACCGCAACGGCGTGATCGAGGAATCCGGCGTCTCCGCCGCCGTGCTCAACCACCCGGCCAAGGGCGTCGCCTGGCTGGCCAACAAGCTGGCGCCCTACGACGTCACCCTGGAAGCCGGGCAGATCATCCTCGGCGGCTCCTTCACCCGCCCGGTGGCCGCCCGCCCCGGCGACACCTTCCATGTCGACTATGACCAGCTGGGCTCGATTGCCTGTCGGTTTGTTTGAGTTTGAACTGGAAGCCTAGAGCTTGAAGCTGGAAGAAAAGGCGGTTCGTGCGCGCTTCCAGCTTCCAGCTTCCAGCTTCCAGCTTCCAGCTTCCCAAGGAGCTTCCCATGTCTGTTCCCATCAACACCTTCAAACAACGCCTCCTGGCCGGCGACGCACAGATCGGCCTGTGGCTCGGCCTGGCTGATCCTTATTGCGCGGAGCTGGCCGCCAATGCCGGCTTCGACTGGCTGCTGATCGACGGCGAGCATGCGCCCAACGACCTGCGCAGCCTGCTCGGCCAATTGCAGGCGGTGGCGCCCTACCCGTCGCAGCCGATCATCCGCCCGTCCATCGGCGACCCGGTGCTGATCAAGCAGCTGCTGGACATCGGCGCGCAGACCCTGCTGGTGCCCATGGTGGATTCCGCCGCCCAGGCCGCCGAGCTGGTGCGCGCCATGCGCTACCCGCCGTCCGGCATCCGTGGCGTCGGCAGCGCCCTGGCCCGCGCCTCGCGCTGGAATAGCGTGCCCGGCTACCTGGACCAGGCCGACGAGCAGATGTGCCTGCTGGTACAGATCGAAAACCTCGACGGCCTCGCCGCGCTCGATGCCATCGCCGCCACCGAGGGCGTCGACGGCGTGTTCATCGGCCCGGCTGACCTTTCCGCCGCCATGGGCCATCGCGGCAATCCCGGGCATCCCGAGGTGCAGGCCGCCATCGAGGACGCCATCGCCCGCATCCGCCGCGCCGGCAAGGCCGCCGGCATCCTCAGCGCCGACGAGACCCTGGCCCGCCGCTACCTGGAACTGGGCTGCGCCTTCGTCGCCGTCGGCGTCGACACCAGCCTGCTGATGAAGTCCCTGCAGGCCCTCGCCGGCCGCTTCAAGGGCACGCCCGCCCCGCCATCCAGCGCCGGCAGCGTCTACTGAGCCGAACACCCTCAACCTCTTGCAGCCCGACCCGGCCCTGCTCGCAGGCCCGGGAACGGGCATGGACCGTCCGAAACAAGGCAGACCGATGAAACTCAACGACCTCAACCTGCTGCGCGAACAGGCCTACGTGAACGGCCAATGGATCGAAGCCGACGACGAAGGCCGCTTCGGCGTGACCAACCCCGCCAACGGCGAGCTGATCGCCGAAGTCGCCTCCCTCGGCCGGGTGGAAACCGCCCGCGCCATCGACGCCGCCCAGGCCGCCCTGCCCGCCTGGCGCGCCCGCACCGCCAAGGAGCGCAGCACGATCCTGCGTCGCTGGTACGAGCTGATCATGGCCAACCAGGAGGACCTGGCCCGCCTGCTCAGCTGGGAACAGGGCAAGCCCCTGGCCGAAAGCCGTGGCGAGATCGCCTACGGCGCCAGCTTCATCGAGTGGTTCGCCGAAGAGGCCAAGCGCGTCTACGGCGACGTCATCCCCCACGACAAGCCCGGCCGCCGCCTGGTGGTGATCAAGCAGGCCATCGGCGTGGTCGCCGCCATCACCCCGTGGAACTTCCCCAACGCCATGATCACCCGCAAGGTCGGCCCGGCCCTGGCCGCCGGCTGCACCGTGGTGCTCAAGCCCGCCTCGGAGACCCCGCTGTCCGCCCTCGCCCTGGCCGCGCTCGGCGAGCGCGCCGGGATCCCTGCCGGGGTGCTGAACATTGTCCCCGGCACCCGCTCGCGGGAAATCGGCGCCGAACTGACGGGCAACCCGCTGGTGCAGAAGCTCTCCTTCACCGGCTCCACCGGCATCGGCAAGCTGCTGATGGCCCAGTGCGCCGAGACCATCAAGAAGGTCAGCCTGGAACTGGGCGGCAACGCACCCTTCATCGTCTTCGACGACGCCGACCTCGACGCCGCCGTGCAGGGCGCCCTCGGCTCCAAGTTCCGCAACACCGGGCAGACCTGCGTGTGCACCAACCGCCTGCTGGTGCAGCGCGGCGTGTACGACGAATTCGCCCGGCGCCTGGTGACCGCGGTCAATGCCCTCAAGGTCGCCCCGGCGGACGAGGACGGCGCCCAGCAGGGCCCGCTGATCAACGCCAAGGCCGTGGAGAAGATCGAAGAACACATCGCCGACGCCCTCGCCAAGGGCGCCACCCTCCTCGCCGGTGGCAAGCGCCACGCCCTGGGCGGCAGCTTCTTCGAGCCCACGGTGCTGGGGGATGTGACCGCCGAGATGCGGGTGGCCCGCGACGAAACCTTCGGCCCCCTGGCGCCGATCTTCCGTTTCGACACTGAGGAACAAGCCATCGCCCTGGCCAACGACACCGAATTCGGCCTCGCCTCCTACCTCTACACCCGCGACCTCGGCCGCGCCTGGCGCGTCAGCGAAGCCCTGGAATACGGCATGGTCGGCGTCAACGAAGGCCTCATCTCCACCGAGGTCGCCCCCTTCGGCGGCATCAAGCAATCCGGCCTCGGCCGCGAAGGCTCGAAGTACGGCATCGACGACTACATCGAACAGAAATACATGTGCCTCGGCATCGCCTGAAGCCCATTGGTGGGCTGAAGCCCACCCTACGGGAATGCCCCACCCCACCGGGCAGCACCCAGTGGGAGCGAATTCATTCGCGAAGCTTTTCGCGGCTGAAGCCGCTCCCACAATCCCCCCAAACACCGCGCAATCCTGTAGGGGCGAATTAATTCGCCAAGCGGCGCACAGCGCCGCCATGGGTTGGCGCCACCCTGTGGGAGCGAATTCATTCGCGATGCTTTTCGCGGCTGAAGCCGCTCCCACAATCCCCCCAAACGCCGCGCAGTCCTGTAGGGGCGAATTCATTCGCCAAGCGGTGCGCAGCGCCGCCGTAGGTTGGCGCCACCCTGTGGGAGCGAATTCATTCGCGATGCTCTTCGCGGTCGAAACCGCCCACCGCTCACTGCCTCAAGGCTTGATGCCCTTCAGCTCCTGCAACAGCTCCAGCAGTTCCTGCAGCTTTTCCTCGCCCAGTTGCGCCTGGATGGATTGGTAGCCCCGCTCCATTTCCTGACTCATGGACTGGAAGCAGGCCTCGCCCTGTTCGGTCAGGGCCAGGAGGATGCGCCGCTGGTCTTCGGCGACCTTGCGTCGGCGGACCATGCCGTCGCGCTCCAGGCGGGCGAGCACGCCGCTCATGCTGGGCTTGAGGATGCAGGCCAGGCGCGCCAGCTTGTGGCTCTCCATCTCGCCTTGCTGACGGAGGATGCGGATGACCCGCCACTGCTGCTCGGTGAGCCCGTGAAGGTTGAGTTGGGGGCGGAAGAAACGCATGGCCGACTCACGGGCCTGCAACAGGGTGAGGGTCAGGGAAGCACGGGTATTGGGCATGGGTTGGGCAGTGTCGGAAATTAGTTCACAGTTTAACGAATGACGCTTTCCGCGTCATGGCGAACGGCTCGCCTTGAGTTTCGCCCAGAAGGCATCCAGGGCCGTTTTCTGCTCCTGGTTGAGCCGCTCGAGCACATACAGGCGCCGGCGCTCGTCGCTTTTCAGCACCTGCATGGGGCGCTCCCTGGCCAGCTCCGCCAGCTCGGGGGTGTCGGCGGCCAGAGGCGAATAGAACTGGCTGGCGCGGGCATCGGCCAGGGCGTTGCGCGGCTCCAGCAGGTAGTCGATGAAGCGGTAGGCCAGGTCCGGATGCTCGGCATTGGCGGGGATCGCCAGGCTGTCGATGAAGACCATCGCGCCCTCGTCAGGAATCCGATAGCTGAGCGCCGGGTTGCGCGCGGAGGCGGTCAGCGCATGGCCGACCCAGGCCATGGCCACGCACAGGCGGCCGTCGGCCAGGGCATCGATGTAGGTGTCGTTGTCCAGGTGCCGCGCCATGCGGGCGATGCCCAGCAAGGGCTGCAGGTTGCGCTCGACCTGCCGCGCGCCATAGCTCGACAGGCTGCGGCCCCGGTAGTTGAACCAGAGCGAGGCGGTTTCCTCCGGGGCATCCAGCAGGCCCACGCCGCAGGCGGCCAGGCGCGAGGCCTGGCGCTCGTCGAACAACACGCCCCAGCTGTTGGGCAAGGGCGCGCCATAGGCGGCCTCGGCGAGGCCGGGGTTGACCACCAACCCCACCGAGCCCCAGAGGTAGGGCACCGCATAGCGGTTGGCCGAATCGATGCCGGCGAGCATCGCCAGCAGGCCCACGTCGACGCTGGCGTAATGGCTGAGGCGCCCCGTATCCAGGGGCGCCAGCTGGCCGTTGTGGATCAGCCGCGAGAGCTGGAAGTGCGACGGCACGACGATGTCGAAGGCCTGCTCGCGGCCCAGGGCGGCGTCCAGTTCCTCGGCAGCGGTCATGGTCTGGTATTCGACCCGGATGCCGGTCTGCTTCTGGAAGCCGGCCAGCACCTGCGGCTCGATGTAGTTCTTCCAGTTGAGGACCCGCAACACCTCCTCGGCCCGGGCTTCCAGGGCCAGCAACAGCATCACCAGACAGGCCAGCAGTCTCATCGCGCAACTCCTTGCAGGAAATGGGGCCGGCAGCGCCGGATCGCCCATTAGGAGCGAGGTGTGGAGCCTGCGTCATGTTCGAGCCTGCCAGCTTCTTGCTTGCCCGTGCCGGATTGGCCAGGGCGTGACGCGGGCCACGCAAAGACGGGGCAAGAACCGCTGCCCGGGCCATTGCAGGCGATCATTAACCTGTTCATGATCGAGCAGAAATCCCCCCAGGTGCCCCCCATGAACGCCCTCCTGCGCCAACAGCCCCACCTCGGCCTCGCCCTCGCCATGCAGGCGCTGCAGGCCGCCCTGGATGCCGCCGCCGAGCATGGCGTCCGGGTCAGCGTCCAGGTGGTGGACGCCGCCGGCCTGCCGATCCACAGCGCGCACATGGACGGCGCCCCCGGTCCCAGTCGCGCCATCGCCCTGAACAAGGCCGTCACCGCCGCCGGCTTCGGCATCGCCACCCATGCCTGGCAGGAGCGCCTCGACGGCTGCTCCGCCGCCGTGCGCCAGGGCCTGCCGCTGCAACCGGGGCTGGCCCTGTTCGGCGGTGGCGAACCCTTCCGCCACCTGGGCCAGGTGATCGGCGCCATCGGTATCTCCGGTGCTTCCGAGCAGCTCGACGGGCTCTGCGCCCGCGCGGCCGTGGAGCGCGTCGCAGAGCTGCTGGCGCCAGGTTGACCCGGCGCCTGTCACCCCGGGTCAAGGTGACGGGCAGTGAGGGACAAGACCGCAAGGGTCCGCACGCCCCTTAATAGTCGCCAGCAGAACGCATTCCACCCACCGTTTCAGGCTGCAGTCATGATCAATATCGAGACACCCACCTACTACACGGCCACCAAGAAGTACGACCTCTCCTTCCCCTCCCTGGAAGCGGACCTGGAAGCGGATGTCGTCGTGATCGGCGGAGGGTTCTCCGGGATCAACACCGCGCTGGAACTGGCGGAGAAAGGCATCACCAATATCGTGGTGCTGGAGGCGCGCTACCTGGGCTTCGGCGGCACCGGGCGCAACGGCGGGCAGATCATGGCCGGCATCGGCCACGACCTGGAGAAGATCCGCAACGACGTGGGCGAGGACGGCCTGCGGCAGATCTTCGAGATCAGCGACCTGGGCGCCGACATCATCAAGGGCCGCATCGCCAAGTACGGCATCGACGCCGACTTCTGCCACGGCTACGGCTACATGGGCTTCAACGCCCGCCAGGAAAAGACCCTGCGCGCCTGGGAGAAGGAGTTCAAATCCCTCGGCTCGCCCCACGAGATCCGCTTCCTCGGCGGCTCCGAGGTGAAGCAGATCATCGGCTCCGACGCCTACAGCAGCGCCCTGCTGCACATGGGCGGCGGCCATGTGCACTCCCTCAACCTGCTGCTGGGCGAAGCCAAGGCCCTGGCCAGCCACGGGGTGAAGATCTTCGAATACAGCCCGGCGCTGGAGGTGACCTACGGCGAGCGCATCACCGTGCGCACCGGCAAGGGCTCGGTGAAGGCCAGCAAGCTGCTCTGGGCCTGCGACAGCTTCCTCAACAAGCTGGAGCCGGAGCTGCACAAGACCACCATCAACACCTACGCCTTCCAGATGATGACCGAGCCCCTATCGGACGAGCTGATCCAGCGCATCAGCCCGATTCGCGGGGCCTACAGCGACATCCGCCCGGTCATCGACTACTACCGCGTGACCAACGAGAACCGCCTGCTGTTCGGTGCCGCGACGCCCTTCGTCGAACACATCCCGGGCGACCTCAAGGCCTGGAACCGCAACCTGATGCTGAAGATCTTCCCCTACCTCAAGGACGTGAAGATCGACCTCGCCTGGGGCGGCCCCATGGCCTGCAGCGCCAACCTGTTCCCGCAGATCGGCACCCTGCCCGGCCGCCCCAACGCCTATTTCGTGCAGGGCTACTCCGGCTTCGGCGTCACCCCCAGCCACATCATCTGCAAGGTGCTGGCCGAGGGCATGAGCGAAGGCTCGGCGCGCTACGACCTGATCAGCTCGGTGCGGCGCATCGAGGTGGTCGGCAAGGACCATATCCGCCCGCTGCTGCTGACCGCCGGCAAGACCTGGCACCAGGTTTCCGGCTACTGGAACGGCCGCCGTTGAATCCGATCGGCGCGGCTGCGCGACGGCGGTACGGCGTTGGGATCGGCCTTGGAATGCTCATTCACGGGCGTGAACTCCGCTTCCGCGGCCGCTCCCGCCTGGTACCGCTCCAGCTCGCTCCCGCCGGAAACGGTGCAGCGGAAAAGCATGTACCGTCATTCCCGCGAACGCGGGAACCCACTGAACGACCAACACCTTTTCCATCACTCGCAGGAGAACTGCCATGTCCCTCACCCCCATCAAGACCGGTATCACCCTCGCTGAACTGGATGCCTGGGGCACCGTCGCCGACCTGGGTTCGGAAATCCTCGAAGGCGAGGTCAAGGCCTTCGGCAAGATGACCGCCGGCGCCCCCACCGACCCGGTCAGTGCCGCCTATTTCGGCACCACCGGCGGCAAGTTTCGCATGGTCTACCCGTTCAACGAGCAGGCCACGGTGGTCACCGGCGAGGTGATCCTCACCGACGAGTCCACCGGCCAGACCACCCGCTTCAAGGCCGGCGACAGCTGGTATGTCGCCAAGGGCACCCCGGTGCTCTGGGAAGTCCCCGGCGAGAGCTTCGTCAAGCACTACTACGCGGTGGCCTGACCTCTTCAGGTGCCTGCCCCCCGGGGCAGGTTCGCGCCACTGGCAACCTCTGCGGCGATGGTCTGCACTGCCCTCACCGCCCACGCGAGGGTTCCTCCATGACGCCATCCCCGGTCGAATTCGCCAGGCATTGCCTGAGCACCTTCACCCACTTCGTCCCCGCCTCCCTCGGTGCCTTCTACCTGATCGACGATCAGTTGCAGGCCCGGGACTTCCAGCTGCTGGGCATGCACCTGCAGATGCACGACGCCTACCTGCGCCACTACCGCCACCTCGACCCGCTGCAACCCGGCGCCTGCCTGGCCACCGGCCTGCCGGTGGTGCCCCTGCAAGCCGGCCAGGCACGCCAGGGCGAGGCGCAGAACCGTGAATACCAGGGGTTCCTGCGCGCCCACGAGGTGATAGACGTGGTGGAGGTCATCGCCCAGGCCGGCGAGCGCCCCGTGGCCGGGCTGTCCCTGTTGCGTTGCAGCGGCATGCCGGCGTTCTCGGAGGAGGAACTGGCCAGCCTGGCGGCCCTGCAGGGGATGATGGAAGCCGGTGTACAGGCCCTGGTGCCCACCGCCGAGCCGAAGCTGCAGGGCCTCACCCCGCGTGAACGGGAAATCGCCCTGCTGCTGCGCGAAGGCATCAGCAACAAGCAACTCGCCCGCCACCTGGGCGTCGGCCTGCCGACGGTGAAGACCCATCTGCTCAACCTGTTCCGCAAGGTCGGCGCCAGCAGCCGCACCGAACTGGTGGCGATGCTGTTCCTCTGAAGCGTGACTCAGCGCTCCAAGTGCTGTGCCCGCGCAGCGGGCGCGACGGCCGTCGGCAACTGACCCAGCCCGGTGCCCAGCAGGTGGTTGACGAAAAGGTGGAACAGCTCCGACTGGCTGGAGATGCCGAGCTTGCTGTAGAGGTGCTTGCGGTGGTTCTTCACCGTACCCTCGGCGATCTCCAGGTGCAGCGCGATGGAGATGCTCGAATGCCCCCGCAGGATCAGCCCCGCTATGGCCTGCTCGCGCGCGGTCAGGCGGTCGGTGGCGAAGCCGGAGAAGGCCGCCGCCAGATGCTCGGCGATGCTGCGTGCCGGCCGCGCGCCCATCGATGCCACCGCCACGCTGGCGTAATGGCGCTGCAGGAAGGCCTCCAGCGCCGGCTGGCACAGGCGCAGGGCGGCAATCTCCTCCTCCGCGAACACCGGCGAGCCGTTGCAGCGCATCAGCGAGTAGGCCGCATAGGTGCCTCCCGGCAGCGGCGAGAGGAAGACGATCTCCTCGGCCAGGCTGCCCGAGGCCAGCGAGATGCACGGGTGCACATCCGGCGAGTTGAAGTATTCCCCTTCGAAGAAGGCGTCCGGCGCCAGCTCCTCCATGCGGTAGAGCCCGGCGGGCCGACCATGGGCGCAGGCGGTGTAGACCGGGTCCAGCAGGTAGGTGCCGTTGACGTAGCGCTGCATCGCGCCGGGCTCGGGGATGCCGTGCAGGTTGTCATGCAGCAGCGCGGGGCTGCCGCCCGCCGGGTAGAGGAAGATGCAGCTCTGGTCGAACGGTGCCAGCGCGTGCAGCACCGCATCGACGCGGGGTGGGAAGGCCGGTGTCTCGAGGTCGGCGACCAGCGCGGGGATGTGCGCGTGCCAGGTTTCCAGGGCCTGCCGGCCCTGGGAGTGGGAACGTCTTGCGGGGTGCGCCATGCCTTCGCCTTCTTGTCGTCGGCCGCCCCGCCCGGGTGCACGGAATGCTTGCGGGGCCTGCGTTTCAGGGGTGTTTTCGAGGAAGCATTTTGCTTGCCACAACGCCCATCGCGCCAGCGCTTTTCAGCGCGACCGTAGGGGCGAATTCATTGGCTCTGTCTGCGTTAGCTGTTGTGGTTTTAAAGCAGGCGCTCAAGCACGCCATTTCCGGGCGCCCAAGAGTTCGTGCCACCGCCACCGCATGGGTTTCGCTTCGCTCTACACCATCCTACGAAAGCCTGTGCGCACCACGTGGCGATGCGCTGGACGAAGAAAGTTGGAGCAGCCGCCAACGCCCCTCCAGGAGGCCGAACGCAGTCGTTGCGCCGGGGGACGAGCGGCATGGATGCC
>NZ_QKRU01000114.1:0-12193 GCF_003234055.1 Pseudomonas sp. 57B-090624 | reverse complement strand
GAGTTAAACGTTGTTAATTCGCCTCAGAGCCCGTCTTCGCTCATGAAGCGCACGATCTGCGTGCGCAGCCAGCGCTCGGCGGAGTCGTTGTCCTGGGCGCCGCGCCAGGCCATGGTCAGCTTGGCGGGGACGATCTCGAAGGGCGGCGGCTCGGCACGCAGGCCGCCGCCGGCCACCAGTTCGCTGGCGGCGTAGTCGGGCACGGTGGCGATCACCTCGGAGTTGGCCAGCAGGGCACGCAGGCCGTTGAACTGCGGCACGGCGAGCACCACGCGCCGGGAGCGGCCGATGCGCGCCAGGTCCTGGTCGATGTTGCCGCACAGGTCGCCCGAGAAGGAGATCAGCGCGTGAGGGCGGCTGCAGTAGTCGTCCAGGGTCAGCGGCTCGGGGCGCTTGTCGGCGCGCAGCACCAGGGTCTGGATGCGCCGCAGGGTGCGGCACTTGGCGTTGGCCGGCAGCTCCGTGGTGTAGCTGACGCCGACGGAGATCTCGCCCGAGGCGAGCAGGCTCGGCATCAGCAGGAAGTTGGCGCGGCGCACCACCAGCACGATGTTCGGCGCCACCTCGCGCAGGTGGTTGAGCAGCGGGGGCAGCAGGCCGCACTCGACGTCGTCGGAGAGGCCGATGCGGAACACCATGTTGCTGGTGGCCGGATCGAATTCATGGGCATGGCTCAGGGCGTTGGACATGGCGTCCAGCGCGGGGCGCAGTTGCTGGAGGATTTCCACCGCGCGGGTGGTGGGCTCCATGGCGCGGCCGCTGCGCACGAACAGCGGGTCGTTGAAATAGTCGCGCAGGCGCGACAGGGCGGCGCTGATCGCCGGCTGGCCGAGGAACAGTTTCTCGGCGGTGCGGGTCAGGTTGCGCTCGTGCATCAGCGTCTCGAAGACGATCAGCATGTTCAGGTCCACGCGGCGCATTTCACTGCGGTTCATGCTCGGTTTCCTTCATCGATGCGTCGGGGTGAAGCGGGGTGGTTCGCCAGCCTGGCAGATCGCCGCGCAGGCGGCTTGTACGCATGCGCGGTAATGGAACGCCTGCGCGATGGGCCCGCGCAGGCGCCGTGGGTCACACGCGAAAGCGCCTGACCAGGCCGTTGAGGTCCACGGCCAGGCGCGAGAGTTCCTGGCTCGCGGCGCTGGTCTGGTGGGCGCCGGCGGCGGTCTGCTGGGCCAGGTCGCGGATGTTGACCAGGTTGCGGTCCACTTCCCGCGCCACCTGTGCCTGCTCCTCGGAGGCGCTGGCGATCACCAGGTTGCGTTCGCTGATGTGGCTGATGGCCTCGGTGATGGTGTCCAGCGCCTGTCCGGCGGCGCGGGCCATCTCCAGGGTGGCACGGGCGCGCTGGCTGCTGTGCTGCATGGCATCGACCGCCTGGTTGGTGCCCTGCTGGATGCCGCCGATCATCTGCTCGATTTCCTGGGTCGACTGCTGGGTGCGGTGGGCGAGGGCACGCACCTCGTCGGCCACCACGGCGAAACCGCGCCCGGCGTCGCCGGCGCGGGCGGCCTCGATGGCGGCGTTGAGCGCCAGCAGGTTGGTCTGCTCGGCGATGGCGCGGATCACGTCGAGTACCTTGCTGATGCCTTGCACCTTGCCGGCCAGTTCCTCGACCTGGCCGGAGGTCTGGCCGACATCGCGGGCCAGGTCGCTGATGGACTCGACGGTGCGGTTGACCTGCTCCTGGCCGCCGCGCGCGGTGCGGTCGGAGTCGCGCGAGGCTTCGGAGGTGGCGACGGCGTTGCGGGCGACCTCGTCGACGGCGGTGGTCATCTCGTTGACGGCGGTGGCGGCCTGCTCGATCTCCTGGTTCTGCTGGTGCAGGCCGCGGCTGGAGTCCTCGGTCACCGCGTTGAGCTCCTCGGCGGCGGAGGCCAGTTGGTCGGAGGACCGGGCGATGTGCTCGATGGTGGTCTTGAGGCTCTGCTGCATGGTGCGCAGGGAACCGAGCAGCCGTGCCGGCTCGTCGTCGCCGTGGACCTCGATGCGTTCGGTGAGGTTGCCGGTGGCGACGGTCTCGGCGGCCTTCATGGCCTCGTCCAGCGGCGTGACGATGCTGCGGGTGAGCACCAGGGCGAGGATGCCGGTGAGCAGCGCCGCGAGGATCATCACCGCGCTGACCACCAGCACCGCGCCGTCGTACTGGCCGGTGGCGTGCAGCGCCATCTCGGCGGCGTTGCGCTGGTTGATCTTCATCAGGGTTTCCAGCTGCACGCCCAGCTCGTCGGAGAGCTTCTTGTATTCGCCGCCCAGCAGCGCGCGCAGTTCGTCGAGCCGGTCGGCATCGGAAAGCTGCATCAGCTTGTCGTTGACCCGGTAATACTCCGCCAGCACCCCTTTGAAACGGGCGTACTGGGCCGCTTCCTCGCCCTCGTCCACCAGCTTCTCGTACACCTCCTGGGCCTGGTGCAGTTGGCCGGTGAGTTCCGCCTCGCGCTGGTGGGTGGCGCGCAGC
Organism: Pseudomonas sp. 57B-090624; assembly: GCF_003234055.1. Taxonomy (NCBI): domain Bacteria; kingdom Pseudomonadati; phylum Pseudomonadota; class Gammaproteobacteria; order Pseudomonadales; family Pseudomonadaceae; genus Pseudomonas; species Pseudomonas sp. 57B-090624. Next base: position 9,738 of record NZ_QKRU01000114.1, on the reverse strand, counting down.
AGCTCGGGCTCGCGGTCCACCAGGATGCGGAAGGAGACGATGCGCAGGCGCAGCATCTTCTCGTTGATCGTGCCCAGTGCCGCGTAGCTGGGCATGCTGTCTTCGTTGAGCATCACGGTGGAGGCGCGGATGCCTTTCATCTGGTGCAGGGCGAAGAGCCCGAGCAGGATCACCAGCAGGGTGACGAGGGAAAAGCTGAGGATGGCGCGCGGCGCGATCTTCATGCGGCGTAGAAGCATGGGGACGACTCCCGGTTGGTTATGGACCGTTCTTATGCAGCCAGGTAAGCAACCACGCCATTCATGGGGCCGAGCGCAGCGGCAGAATGATTATCGGCGGGGCGTGGGAAAAGCTGAAGGGGGCGCGGGGAGCCATGCGGGTGGAATCCGCCTGGGTGTGAGGGTCAGACGGCGGGCTCGGCCCTGTGCGGGTGGACGCGGTCGCGGCCGGCGGCCTTGGCACTGTAGAGGGCTTCGTCGGCGGCGCGCAGCAGGTGGCTGTCCGGGGTGCCGTCGTTGGGGGCGGGTTGGTAGGCGTGGAAGCCGGCACTGAGCGTCACCAGGCCCAGCTCGCTGCCTTCGTGGCGGATGCCGAGCTCGCGCACGGCGAGGCACACCTGTTCGGCGATGGCGCGGGTGTCGGCCTCGTTGCTGTTGGGCAGCAGCAAGGTCATCTCCTCACCGCCGTAGCGGGCCGCCAGGTCGCCGGGGCGGCGGGCGAAGGCTGCCACCACCTGGGCCACGGCCTTGATGCACTGGTCGCCGGCGGGGTGGCCGTAGCGGTCGTTGTAGCGCTTGAAATGGTCGATATCGAACATGACGATGCCCAGCGGCGTGCCCTGGCGGCGCGCACGGCTCGCCTCGATGGGCAGCACGGCATCGAGGCGGCGGTTGGCCAGCCCGGTGAGGCCATCGACCATCGCCAGTTGCTCCAGGGCATCGTGGGCCAGGCGCAGCTCCTCTTCGGCCAGGGCGCCGGATTCGATGCGGCGGATCAGGGCCTGGGCGAACAGCACCAGGCCGACGATCATCGCCACCACCACCATGGCCGAGCGCGCGACCTGGTCGAGCCAGGGCGCGGTGATGGAGCGGGTGGAGATGCCGGTCTCCACCACCAGCGGGTAGTCGGCCAGTTGGCGGTAGCTGAACAGGCGCTCCACGCCATCGACCTGGCCATGGAAGATCGCCGTGCCGGCCGGTGCCTTGCGCAGCAGCTCGCTGAACACCGCGCCCTTGGCCAGGCTGGCGCCAATGGCTTCGGACAGGAACGGGCGCCGTACCAGCAGCGTGCCGTCCTGCAGGGCGAGGATGATGATGCCGGCGTCGCCGACATCGAAGCTCTCGTAGAACCGCACGAAGTAGCTCACCCGCAGGGTCGCCAGGGCGACGCCGCCGAAGCTGCCGTCGGGGTTGTCGATGCGTCGCGAGACGGGGATCACCAGGTCGCCGGTCGAGCGGCTGTAGATGGCCTTGCCGATGTACAGGTCGTTGTCGGCCTGTTCGCGGTGGTGGATGAAGTATTCGCGGTCGGCGTTGTTGGCGCCGGCGGGGACGCTGTCCTTGTCGGTCACCAGCCAGTTGCCGTCCTTGTCGTAGATGAACAGGCCGTGCAGCTGGGGCAGGAAGCGCTGCTGGCGCTTCATCAGGCTGCGCATGCGATCCACCTGCAGCTTGTCGATGCCATCCCACTCGACTCGCTCGATCAGCCCGACCAGCAGCGCGTCGGCCTGGCGCACGGCATCGCGGGCATGCTGGGCGGCGGCGCTGGTGACGTTGGTGGCGTTGACCTCGGCGCGGCGGTATTCCTGCTCGTGGGCCTTCCAGACCTGCCAGATCTCCATGGCGATGATCGCCAGGATCACCAGCGCCGTGAAGCCGAACGCCAGGCGCCGCGCCTGGACATGGCCCGGGTTGCTGTCTGAGGGGGGCGGCCTGTTCATGCTTGTCGGGCTCGACGATGACACGGGAACGTCATGGTTGTGACCATGGGCGCGAGAAAACCTCCGCAGAGTCGGGACACAGGCAGCCTAGCAGCGCTGCGGTTAGAATGCCGCGCCCCGGAACCAGGACCCGCACCGCCATGACCCCCGACGCCATCGAGACCCTTCGCCTCCAGCTGACCGCCGCCCTGGGCGATCTGCCCGCCGAGACGCGCCGCCTGTTCCATGGGCGAGGCCGCCGCTGGCCGGGGCTGGAGCACCTGGTGGTGGACTGGCTGGAGGGGGTGGTCCAGGTGGCGCTGTTCCGCGAGCCGGAAGCCGGGGCACTGGACAGCCTCAAGGCGATGCTCGCCGGACTGGTTTCCAGCCAAGCCTGGCGCGCTGCACCGGTGCGCAGCCTGCTGTTGCAGTTGCGCTACCTGCCGGGCAGCGACACCGAGCTGCTCTGGGGCGAGGCGGTGGAGCAGTGGACCATGCACGAGGACGGGCTGGCCTACCGCCTGGACCTGATGCGCAACCAGAACATCGGCCTGTTCCTCGACATGCGCTACGGGCGCCGCTGGGTCCGCGAGCAGGCCGCCGGCAAGCGCGTGCTGAATCTCTTCGCCTACACCTGTGGCTTTTCCGTGGCGGCCATCGCCGGCGGTGCCGAGGCAGTGGTCAACCTGGACATGGCCCGCGCCGCCCTGAGCCGTGGCCGCGACAACCACCGCCTGAACGGCCACGACATGGCCCGGGTCATGTTCCTCGGCCACGAGCTGTTCAAGTCCTGGGGCAAGGTCAGGAAGTGCGGGCCGTACGACCTGGTGATCATCGACCCGCCGTCGTTCCAGAAGGGCAGCTTCGAACTGGACCGCGACTACCGCAAGATCCTCCGCCGCCTGCCGGAGCTGCTGGCCGAGGGCGGCCAGGTGCTGGCCTGCGTCAACGACCCGTCCACGGGGGCCGACTTCATCGTCCGCACCATGGCCGAGGAGGCGCCCGCTCTGAGCTTCCGCGAGCGCCTGGCCAATCCGCCGGAATTCGAGGACGTGGACCCGCAAGGCGGGCTCAAGGCCCTGGTGTTCACCCAGGGCGTGTAAGGCGTAGCCCGGGCTTCAGCCCGGGAAGGCAGGGAAGGCCGGGAATGCGGGATGCAGGGGCCGTCCCTGCACCCCTGCCTGGCTCCGTTGGCGGCTCAGTGGCCGCTTTCCACCACCCGGTAGCAGGGCACGTAGGCCGCGCCGCCGGGAAGCTTCATGCGGTGCTGTTCGACGAAGGCCTGGAGCAGGCGGTCCAGCGGCTGCATCACTTGCGCATCGCCGTGGATCTCGTAGGGGCCGTGCTCCTCGATCAGGCGGATGCCCTTGTCCTTGACGTTGCCGGCGACGATGCCGGAAAACGCGCGGCGCAGGTTGGCGGCCAGTTCGTGGGGCGGCAGCGAGCGGCTGAGCTGCAGGGCGGCCATGTTCTCGTGGGTCGGGTCGAAGGGGCGCTGGAAGCCTTCGTCGATCTTCAGCAGCCAGTTGAAGTGGAAGGCGTCGTTGCGCTCGCGGCGGAAACGCTTCACTTCCTTCAGCCCCTGGGCCATCTGCCGCGCCACTTCGGCCGGGTCGTTGATGATGATCTGGTAGCGCTTCTGCGCATCCTCGCCCAGGGTGGCGCCGACGAAGGCGTGCAGCTGCTGCAGGTAGGGCTCGGCGCTGCGCGGGCCGGTGAGGATGACGGGGAAGGGCAGCTCGCGGTTGTCCGGGTGCATGAGGATGCCCAGCAGGTAGAGGAACTCCTCCGCCGTGCCCACGCCGCCGGGGAAGATGATGATGCCGTGGCCGACGCGGACGAAGGCCTCGAGGCGCTTCTCGATGTCCGGCAGGATCACCAGCTCGTTGACGATGGGGTTGGGCGCTTCGGCGGCGATGATCCCCGGCTCGGTCAGGCCCAGGTAGCGGCCGCCGACGATGCGCTGCTTGGCGTGGCTGATGGTGGCGCCCTTCATCGGGCCCTTCATCACGCCCGGGCCGCAGCCGGTGCAGACGTCGAGGCTGCGCAGGCCCAGTTCGTGGCCGACGCGCTTGGTGTACTTGTATTCCTCGGTGCTGATGGAGTGGCCGCCCCAGCACACGACGATCTTCGGCTCCACGCCCGGGCGCAGGGTGCGGGCGTTGCGCAGCAGGTGGAAGACGTAGTCGGTGATGCCCTGGGAGCTCTCCAGGTCGATGCGCAGGCTGTCCAGTTCGCTGGCGGCGTAGACGATGTCGCGCAGGGCGCTGAAGAGCATCTCGCGGGTGCTGGCGATCATCTCGCCGTCGACGAAGGCGTCGGCCGGGGCGTTGAGCAGTTCCAGGCGCACGCCGCGGTCCTGCTGGTGGATGCGCACCTCGAAGTCCTTGTAGGCATCGAGGATGGTCTTGGCGTTGTCGATCTGCGCGCCGGTGTTGAGGATGGCCAGGGCGCACTGGCGGAACAGCGTGTAGATGCTGCCGGAACCGGCTTCGCTCAGTTGCTGCACTTCGCGCTGGGAGAGGGTTTCCAGGCTGCCTTTGGGGCTGACTTCGGCGTTGACTACGTGTCTCGGGGGCATTCTCTATTCCATGAAAAGCGATGTCGGGCGGGCCGCTCGGCCCCCCGCATCGGGGTGATGAGCGCCGGGCGCTGGATGTGTCGTGGCTCCGGCGGTCGTGTGACGCGCCGGGGGTGTGCTTCAGGCACTGTCGATCGGCGCGCCGCAATCAGGTGGGTTCACGTAGATAGCGGGAACCCTTGGGCTCTGACAAGCATTTTGTGCGATCTGCTCCGCGAGCAATGGGCAGGGCCTGCACCCGGCGTACACGGGGGCACGTACCTGTAGGGGCGAGTTCATTCGCGAAAGATGACGCGCCGGGCCTCGCGGTTGAAACCGCTCCCACCACTCGCCGGCCCACTGCTGCGACCCACCGGTCATCCGCCGTGGTGCCAGGGCCGCTGGAGGCGTAGAATCGCCGCTTCCAGGCCGTACCCCCTCCCATTCCAAGAACAAACCCTGCCGCAGCCGTCCGCCCCGTGCCTTTCCCCGGGCGGCCCCTGGCATGCGCGGTGGAGGCGCATCGACCCTGTCCCGACTCCAGCCACAGCCCCGGAACAGCCCTTGAGCCCTGAACGCCCCACCCTCGACCCGACACCCGAACCCCGCGCCGGCAGCTGGCTGAGCGTGATCGCCCTGGCCCTGGCCGCCTTCATCTTCAACACCACCGAATTCGTTCCGGTGGGGCTGCTCAGCGACATCGGCCGCAGCTTCGAGATGCCCACCGCCCAGGTCGGCCTGATGCTGACGCTCTACGCCTGGGTGGTGACCCTGGCCTCGCTGCCGCTGATGCTGCTCACCCGCAACATCGAGCGGCGCAAGCTGCTGGTGTTCGTCTTCGTGCTGTTCATCGCCAGCCACCTGCTGTCCAGCGTGGCCTGGAGCTTCGGCGTGCTGATGCTCAGCCGCATCGGCATCGCCTTCGCCCATGCGGTGTTCTGGTCGATCACCGCCTCGCTGGCGGTGCGCATGGCGCCGCCGGGCAAGCAGGCCAAGGCGCTGGGGCTGCTGGCGACCGGCACCATCATGGCGATGGTCCTGGGCATCCCCCTCGGCCGCGTGGTGGGCGAGGCCCTGGGCTGGCGCACCACCTTCCTGGCCATCGCCGGCCTGGCGGTGCTGACGGCGCTGTGCCTGGCGCGCACCCTGCCGCTGCTGCCGAGCCAGAACTCCGGCTCCCTGCGCAGCCTGCCGATGCTGCTCAAGCGACCGCCCCTGGTGGCGCTCTACGTGCTCACCGTGCTGGTGATCACCGCGCAGTTCACCGCCTACAGCTACATCGAGCCCTTCTCCCGCGACGTGGCGGGCATGAGCGGGCAGATGACCACCGTGCTGCTGTTGCTCTCCGGCGGGGCGGGTGTCTTCGGCTCGATCCTCTTCAGCCGCTACAGCGACCGCTTCCCCAGGGGCCTGCTGCTGGTGGCGGTGAGCATCCTGGCGGCGAGCCTGGTGCTGCTCCTGCCGCTGGCCCAGCACCACGGCTGGTTGCTGGGCATGAGCCTGCTCTGGGGCATGGCGATCATGTGCTTCGGCCTGGCCCAGCAATCCAGCGTGCTGCGCCTGGCGTCCGACGCCACGGACGTGGCCATGGCGCTGTTCTCCGGCCTGTACAACGTCGGCATCGGCGGGGGCGCGCTGCTGGGCAGCCTGGTCAGCCAGCACATCGCCTTGCGCCAGGTGGGCAATGCCGGGGCGGTGCTCGCCGTGACGGGCCTGGTGCTGGCGGCGTTCGCCTGCTGGAAGTTCGCCGAGGCCCTGCGCGGTGGGCGCCAGGGCGGATAGGGAAGGGCGTCACGGCGCGTCGCCGGGACCCCTGCCAGGGTTGTGCCTTCGTCCAGTCACCGAGAAGGATTTCCCATGGCGCTCCGCTCCCCGCTGCTGCTGATCGGCTCCCTGCTGCTGCCCCTTGCCGTGCAGGCGGCCACCCTCGACGCGGACCAGTCGCGCTACCGGGGCGCGGTGTCCTGCATCGACCGGTTGTTCTACGACGGCGGCTATGACGTTGGCGATGCCCAGCGCGAAGCGCTGATCACCGAGTTCCTCGCCCACTACCAACTGCCCGCCTATGACGAGGCCCGCTACGCCGCCGGCGAAGGCGCGGACATCGACCGCGACGCCTACATGGCGGGCTACCAGCTGTGCGAGGAGGATGTGGACTACGTCGACAAGCTCGGTGCCAAGCACGGCAAGCACCTGCCCAGCGAGTAAGGCGAGCTACCTGCGTTGCCCCCACGCCTCACATCGCTGCGCGCGCTGCAGCTCTCGCAGGATGGCGTAGAGCGAAGCGAAACCCATGCTGTTGGGGCTAAGGCATAACGAAAGACGCTATGCCTGCGTTAGCTGTCGTGGTTTTAGATAAGGCGCCCAGGCACGGTTTTTCTGGGCTCCGCAGGATTCCTACCACCTCTGCTTCGTCCAACGCATCACGACGTGGTGCGCACGGACTTTCGTAGGATGGCGTAGAGCGAAGCGAAACCCATGCTGTTGGCCCAGGCATGGCGGGACGCGTCGTCAATCGGCCGGCTTGGCCTCATCCAGCGTCTTCCTGATGCTCGCGCCGAGCTGGAGGGCGTTGCTGCAGGCGGGATCTTCCTCGCCGTGCTTGCAGGACTTCTTCAGCACCTCCAGGGCCTTGGGCAGGTCCTTCTTCACGCCGATGCCGCGAGCCAGGTACATGCCGAGCATGGTGCAGGCCCAGGGGTCGTCCTGGTCGCAGGCTTTGGTGAAGCTGCGGGCGGCGCAGGCTTGCACGCGCTCGTTCTGCATGTCGGCGCGGTACAGCCCGGCGGCGTGGTTGGTGCAGCCGGAGGCGGCGCCCAGCTTGCAGGCGCGCTGGTACAGGGGTTCGAAGCCGGCGGGGTCGCCGCCGAGTTGCTGCAGGGTCACCGCCGTGTGCAGGCAGGAGTAGGCGTCCCCGGCGCTGCAGAGGGCGAGGCAGCCATCCAGCTGGTCGGCGGTATTGCAGTCATGGGCGTTGATTTCCAGCGCCCGGTGCCCGGGCATCAGGTCGGCCGGGCAGTGCTCGGCCTCCTGGGTCCATTGCGCGTTGGCGCGGACCTGGGCGTCGATGCGCTCGACGATCTGCGTGTCCTCCTCCGCTACGGCGGTTTGCAGCTGCGAGAGTGAAACGGCGGCGAGAAGCATCAGCTTCCTGATGAACATGGGAATTCCCTTGCGCGAAAGAGGGGTGTTGCACGCCCCGCAGCGGGGCGTCAGGGGCCGGTAATGAGCTCGACGCGTTCGCTTTCCAGGTCCAGCAGCACCAGGCCTTCCTGCCCGTCGGGGAGGGTGCCGAGGCAGTCGCCCTGGCGGTTCCAGGCGGCGGACTGACCGGTGGTGAGGAAGCCTTCCACCGGGCCGATGCTGTTGCTCATCAGCAGCGGCATGGCATGGCGGCGGGCCATGGCGGGGTAGTGCTGGTGCCCGGCGGCGATGCCGTTGGCCGATTTGGCGACGCTGACCAGATAGAAGTCGGCACCCGCCGCGACGGCTTCGTCGGCGTGCTCGGGGAGCATGGATTCGTAGCAGATGGCCGGCGCCAGGCGGTGCTCGCCGAGGCGGACCAGCGCCTGGCCTTCGCCCGGGCTGAACCAGGACAGTTCGTCGGCGTGCAGGCGCTGCTTGCAGTAGAGACCGCGTGGCCGGTGGGCCTGGAAGATGACCATGCCGATGCGCGGCAGCGGCGCGCCGGCTATCGGCAGGCCGGCGCAGATGGTGATGCCGTGCGCGTCGGCGAGATGCTGCAGGGCGTCGAGGCGCGGGTCGTCGGGCGTGGTGGCCAGGCCCTGGGCCAGGGACGGCGCGTAGTGGGTCAGCGAGAGTTCGGGAAACAGGATCAAGGCGGCGCCCTGTTCCACCGCCCGCTGGATGAACGCGCAGTGCTTGCCGACATTCCCTTCGATGTCGCCCGCGATCGACGACAGTTGCGCGGCGCATAGCTTCACGTGGAGTGCTCCTGCAGATGAGGGCGCCATGCTAAATCGCCGTGGCAGCCCCACGCCAGAGCCTTTTCGAGGGGTGGCCCATGCACCTGTACGCTGTGCACGTCATTCAGCCCCTGATTGATCCATGGCGGCATCTGGACGCGCTCCGGGGGTCTTTCTAGACTGGCTTTCCGCTGGCCGCCCACCCCACGAGGAACAGCCCCATGAGCACCTATCAGGAACTGCGGATCAACCGCACGCAGCTGGATGATTGCCAGTCCCACCGCCGCGGACTGGCCGTCGAGCTGGATGAGGGGCAGGTGCTGCTGGGCGTCGAGCGCTTCGCCTTCACCGCCAACAACATCAGCTATGCGGCGCTGGGCGATGCCATGGGCTACTGGCGCTTCTTCCCCACGGTGGAGGGCCAGGGGCTGATCCCGGTCTGGGGCTTCGCCGTGGTGCTGCAATCGCGCTGCGAAGGCATCGCCGAGGGCGAGCGCTTCTACGGCTACTACCCCATGGCCAGCCATGTGGTGATGGAGCCGGGGCGCGTCGATGCCCAGGGGTTCACCGATGCCGTCGCCCATCGCCAGGGCCTGCCGGCCATCTACAACCACTACCTGAACTGCGCCACCGACCCGCTTTACAGCGACGACAGCGAGGCCCCGCAGATGCTCCTGCGGCCGCTGTTCACCACGGCCTTCCTGCTCGACGAATTCGTCGCCGGCAACCAGGCCTTCGGCGCGAAGCAGGTGATCATCACCAGCGCCTCGTCCAAGACCGCCATCAGCCTGGCCTACCTGCTCAGCCGGCACCGTGCCGAGCGGGGCCAGGACTACGAGGTGATCGGCCTGTCCTCGACGGCCAATCGCGCCTTCGCCGCCGGGCTGGGTTGCTATGACCGGGTGCTGGAATACGGCGAGGTGGAATTCCTGGCCGGCGACGTGCCGTCGATGGTCATCGACCTGGCGGGCAACAGCCAGCTGCTCGCTCGCCTGCACGCTCACCTGCAGGCGGGGCTGCGCTACAGCTGCCAGGTCGGTGCCTCCCACTGGGACCAGCGCCAGGCGCTGCCGAACGGCCTGGCCGGGCCGAAACCGGTGTTCTTCTTCGCCCCCAACGAGGGCAAGCGCCTGCACCAGCTGTGGGGTGCGGCGGCCTTCGCCCGCACGCTCGCCGAACGCTGGCAGGCCTTCAACGGCTTCGCCCGCTCGTGGCTGATCTTCGAGTACGGCCACGGCGCCCCGGTGGTGCGCGAGCGTTACCTGGCGGCGTTGCGGGGCCAGCTGGAGCCGCAGGTGGGGGTGGTGCTGTCCTTGCTGGAGTGAGGGGTGGGG
>NZ_QKRU01000113.1:0-13089 GCF_003234055.1 Pseudomonas sp. 57B-090624 | reverse complement strand
TGGTGGACATGGGGGTGCCTATAGGGAAGCTCTTGGAGCGCTTCTTGGAGCCTCCCATCAACATCACTACACCGCCTTCGGAAGCCGGTTAGAAGTTCCCTTCATCAACCGGCTATTCCGAATACCCCAGATTTATCGCCCTCCAGCGCTGAGTGACCACGGACCGTGTCCCGCACCCAGCGCTGCATCGCTTCTTCCTCAGCGCCTGGCTTCCCCTGTCGTGCTCCCCAGCAGTTGGGACCGGACGAACGCCAGTGCATCTCGGAATGGCGGATGCCATGCCTCGCCAGGTTCATGGGCAAGGGGATGCCAGAAGAACCGGAACACATGGCCGCCGTCGTCCTCCGTGCGGTGTGTCCATGCATCGGGCAGCGCCGAGCAGGGTTCGCATTGGTGAAACGCCCAGACCTGCTGCGCAGAAGGGTTGAAGCAGAGCCCAAGGTCTCGAACAGCCTCGGCTCGAATCCCAGCCTCTTCAAACAGTTCCCGGATGGCTGCCGCCTGGGTGGACTCCCCTGGCTCCAGGCGGCCTTTGACCAGTTGCAAGCCAGCCAGTGGATGCTCAAAGGCGAGAACCTCCAGCCCTCCGCTCTCGCGCAGGACCACAGGGCAGGCCCTGTCCACCCCTGCGCTGCTCATCGCCCCACCTCGCACTCCATCGGATAGTCGAACGGCTCCCGCTCCGCCTGCTCCGGCCACAACCACTGCGCATCCACACAACCCTGACGCCGGTAGAACAGCACCGTCTCCCGTGCCGAATGGGAGGAGACGTACAGGCGCTGGAAGCCCTTGCGGCGGGCCTCTTCAAGGCAGCAGGCAAATAGCAGGCGCCCGATGCCCCGGCCACGCACGCTGGCCTCGACATGGAGTTCCTTCAGTGGCCGGTAGCGCCCGGTGGGTTCTACAGGCGCGCCGTCCACGCAGGCGAAGCCGACGACCCGCCCCATGCGGGTCGCCAGGCAGACCAGGCCGCCGTTGGCCAGTGCGACCCGCAGCGTGTCCTTCACCTCCTGGCGTTCGGCCGGGGACCAGTCGTCGATGAAGGGATCGGCGCTCTCCACCGCGTGGGCCGCCTGCATGCGAATGACCCGCTCCACCTCCTGCCGCCGCTCGAAGGTGAAAACGAAGTCGAGGTCCGAATCTACCGGTGCGGTGTGAAGGGTGATGCTCGGGGTGCTGCTCATGGGCTTCCTGCATTTGATCCAGGGTGTGGGGCCGGGATGGTAGCCCGTCATTCGATGGGCTGCTGGGGAAAGGGCCATGCACCGTGCAGCGCTCTAGAGCGCCTGTTTCGGTGGTTGCTCACAGTGAGGAGGGTTGGAAATTGGGACGCACGTCTATATCCTGCGTGGTCCGATAATGGCTACTTGCAATCATCTGTGAAGGACCACTTCCATGGCTCTGCTCCAGTGCTTCGAATGTAACAATCCCGTCAGCTCCACCGCCGCCGCCTGCCCCAGCTGCGGTGCCCCCGTCAAACAGCAGGCGCCTGCCGTGTCGGCAGCCGCACCGCAGCGCACCATGGGCTTCTGGATGATCATCGGCGTGCTCTTCATGCCGTACATCTTCGCCTGGTTCCTGTTGCGCAAGGGGTACCCTCGCACCGCCCGCGTGGTCGGCTTCTCCTGGATGGTTGTCTGCCTGCTTAGCCTGATACTCAACAAGGTGCCCCACACCAAATCCCCTGTCGTCGACCCGGTCGCGGCTGCCCAACAGCGCGCCCAACTGAAGGCCGAGCAGGAAGCCCGAGAGATTGAGGCACTGCCACTGTACAAGGCCTCTGATCTGGCCCGCGCCTACGCTGACAATACCGTCGCCGCCGACCAGGAGTTCAAGGGCCGGCGCTTCAAGGTGACGGGCACCGTGGTGGCGATCAACACCGACTTCCTCGGCAAGCCCTACGTGAGCCTGAAGGGTGGGGTGAACCAGTTCATGGAGCCGCAGTTCGCTTTCGACAAGGATCAGGTGGATGACCTCGCCGAATTGCGCAAAGGCATGAAGGTGACCTTCGTCTGCACTGGTCGGGGCGATGTGGCCAAGACGCCCATGTCCCGCGACTGTACGCTGCTCTGATCTCACCACAAGGCCGCTCTCAGGAGCGGCCTTGTGGTATCTGCCCCCTGGCACTGTTGGCCATAGCCAACTTCCCAGCTTCACCAAGGGGGATGATTACTCGATAAACCCGGATCTTGGCGGTGCTAGGGTCTGCTTCCTGTGCCCCCTGCCTGGCCCCGTAAGAGGTCGGCCATAGTGCCCTGCTACATTTGTCCCTCCAAACCATGGAGGGTAAACAATACGTGCTTTTTCCCTGGGTTCCTTTCCGGCTGTCCTGGTGCCTTTGACCGCATTTGCGCTCGATGTCGGCGGCACTCTGAAAGTGGTCTCGGTCGAGCTGGTAGCTGATTCCCAATCGGCGATCAAACTCGACGACGGGGGCGGTAGAACCCAATCCCTGTGGGTCGATTGCGCTTTGGGTGAGTGGGCCTACGAAGGGGTGGAAGCTGGAGCTCCAGTCAGACCTGACGAACGGTCCCAGGCGATTGCTTATCGCGCCTGTATGGATGAGGCTGACAAGTCACCGTTAGTCCTGCAGCCCGGAGAGTGGCATTAACCAAAGCTCCACTCTGGCCGCTGTTTACCCGCAATCGCCACAGCGAGCAGTGGGTCTTCACGATGTTTCTTCAGGATGATGACCAGGATGTGGCCGGATTCGACCAGAAGCTCCGTCGCTGTGGGGTTTCTGGTGGGTAGGTGAAACATTTCCACAGAATGGTTCTTCGTGAAGCGAGGCCCCTGAATCCTTCTTCGGTGCTCCGTGATCCCACGAAACCGTTGCCGCGTCGCTCACCCCCGCACCGCTTCCTAAGTGATGGCTACAAGCTATTTTATTGATATCAAATTGGGTTCGTTTACCGTCACGTTCGTCGCGACTTGCGCCTTTTTGTATCGAAAAAGCGACAAGGTGCACGTTTTTCCCGTCACGCGCGAAGAACCCCGGCTACACCCTCCAGTCTAGGTTGTAGGCCGTCCGCAGGATGAAGTACCGGACAGTGGCGCAATGCCATTTCAGGCCTGCCTACAACCACTTCAAAAGGATTGGAGTCAGCATGAAAAATAATTTCAGACGTGTTGTCGGTTCCCTCGCTTTCGCCGTTTCCACGGCATCCCTCGCAAGCCCCGCCGCAGACGCCGAATTCAAGGAATTCTGGAGCCCCGGCAAACCCAACCCCTCCATCTGCAATTCGCCGCTGCTGGTAGGCACGCCGCTCGGGCTGCCGCGCTGCCTGCAGGCGAGCAACGTCTTCACCCGGCTCCAGGCGCTGCAGGACATCGCCAGCCTCAACGACGGCAATCGGGCAGCCGGTCAGCCGGGCTACCAGGCGTCCATCGACTATGTGAAGAAGACCCTGCAGAAGGCCGGCTACAAGGTGACGGTGCAGCCGTTCCCCTTCACCGCCTACTACCCCAAGGGGCCGGGCACCCTGAATGCGATCACGCCGACCCCCGGCAGCTATGTCTGGGAGACCGACTTCACCTACCTCTCGCAGAGCGAGGCCGGTGATGTGAGTGCACCGGTGGTGCCCGTGGACGTGGCGCTGGGGGCGGGCAACACCTCCTCCAGCGGTTGCGAGGCGGAGGACTTCGCCAACTTCCCCAGCGGCTCCATCGCGCTGATCCAGCGCGGTACCTGCAACTTCGAGATCAAGGCCGAGAACGCCGCGGCGGCTGGTGCAGCGGGGGTGATCATCTTCAACCAGGGCAACACGGATGACCGCAAGGGCCTGGAGAACGTGACCCTGGGCGATGGCTACGAAGGTGGCATCCCGGTGATCTTCGCCACCTACGACAACGGCGCGGCCTGGGCCGGCACGGCAGGCCTGCAGCTGCGCATGGTCGTCGACGTGGTGCGTTCGAAGACCCAGACCTACAACCTGGTCGCCGAGACCCGCTACGGCAATCCGAAGAACGTGGTGATGGTCGGTGCGCACCTGGACTCGGTATTCGAGGGCCCCGGCATCAACGACAACGGTTCCGGCAGTGCCGCGCTGCTGGAGATGGCCGTGCTGCTGCGCAAGGCCTATCCGTTGAACAAGATCCGCTTCGCCTGGTGGGGCGCCGAGGAGTCCGGGCTGGTGGGCTCGACCTACTACGTCAACAACCTCACGCCTGAGGAGAAGAAGAAGATCAAGGCCTACCTGAACTTCGACATGATCGGTTCGCCGAACTATGCGAACTTCATCTATGACGGCGACGGTTCGTCCTTCGGTCTGCAGGGCCCGCCCGGTTCGGCCGCGATCGAGCACCTGTTCGAAGCCTACTTCAAGCTGCGTCGCGCGCAGTTCGAGGGGACCGAGATCGACTTCCGCTCCGACTATGCGCAGTTCTTCGAGGATGGCATCGCCTTCGGTGGCCTGTTCACCGGCGCCGAGGACATCAAGACCGAGGAGCAGGCGCAGAAGTATGGCGGTGCGGCGGGCCAGCCCTTCGATCCCTGCTATCACAACGCGTGCGACAACACGGCGAACATCGATCTGGACGCGCTGGAGATCAACGGCGACGCCATGGCCTTCGCCACCAGTTGGCTGTCGATCTCGACCAAGATCATCGATGACGAGATCGCTGCTGCGAAGAAAGCCCAGGGCACCGCGCTGCGTAAAGCCAGCGTGCGCGACGTCGAACGCTGGGGTGATGCCTACATCAAGTAACGCCTGACGGGTCTTGCGCCGGCCTGCCGGCGCAAGCTCCCCGTTGACGAAAACCGGGCGCACAAATACTGTATATAAAAACAGTATCAGGAGGCGCCGCCATGGGTAATGTCCGCATCATCGGCCGTCTGGGGCCGTCATTCAGCAAGCTCCCGCTCTATACCCTCGGCATCGATGAAAACGATGCCAAAGGCCCGGTTCGCCTGCGCCTCGACGGCTGTACAAGCCTGGACGAGCTGCTGGGTATCGATATCCCACAGACCTTAACCGTCCGCCTGGAAGACGACAGCATGGAAGGCATCGGTCTCGCCGCCGGGGACCTGCTGCTGGCCGATCGCGCACGTGTAGCAACCGATGGCAGCCTGGTGGTGGCGGTGATCGATGGGGATTTCTACATACGCCGCCTGCGTCACGAAGAGGGCCGGCGCGTGCTCGTGGCGGAGAACGCCCGCTATCCGGCGCTGAGGCTGTCGCCCGGGCAGGACTGGATGATCCGGGGTGTCGTCACCCACAGCTTCCGCCGTCCGGAGCGCTGGCAACCCCTGGCATGACGCGGGTGCCAGCAGATAGGGGCTTAGTGATGCGGAGCGGTCGCCTGCCTGGCCTTGTGCTCGCTCACCGGGCGCTGCACGGGTTGGCGAGGCGCTCGGGTCGTGGGGTGATGGTGGTGGTGGGTGATTCTGAGCATGGCCCAGAGCATCGCAACGGCTACCAGCAGCCAACCCAGGATCAACAACACGATAAAGGCTTCAGGACTCATCGCTAACCGCCTCGGTGCCCGCAAATGGGCACACAACTGGAGTTTAGTCCGGCATCCGTGACGCTTCCCTGACAGGCCCCGCCTTCGGTCGGCTGGCCGGTTTCTCCATCGGACGGGATGCGCGGGTGCTTGAAAACTTCGGCAGCGCGAGCGGCATAAAGTGCTGGTCGGATGACGTGCGGTCAGGGCGGGTTCAGTTGCAGAAGCGCTCCACGTTCTGCCGCGCCTTCTCGTTGGGAGCGTTGCGCAGCTGGGCGGTCCAGAACTGGCATTTGGGGCTGGCCAGGCGTTCAGCCTCTTCGATACGGGCATTGTCGCGCTGTTGGGTCGCGCTCTGGTTCTGCTGGTAGCGCTCGAACATCTGCGCATTGTCCTGAGGGGCGGGCGCAGCCTGTGGGCCTGTCGGTGAGCCCAGGGGCGCCGTGGTGCCCTGGCCTACCTGCTCCCAGGCTGCACTCACCAGGTGCCGATAGCCGAACCAGGCCGTGGTGGCGACGGCGAGGCAGCCGAGCCAGATGCCCAAGGCGATGCACAGCACCAGTTTCACCGGGTCGAGGCTGATGTGAAGCGTGCGTTTGCGAGTGGGCATGGAACCTCCTCATAGGGGCAATGGAGCGATCAGGACGTGGCGCGTTCGCTCTCAGTGGGCGTCGATCACCTCGTACCATTGCTCGGCGCCGCCGATCGCCAGGGTGATCTCGGCTCCGGCGCCCTTGCCCAGCAGAGCCTGGCCGAGGGGGGAGCGCGGGGTGATCACGGTGATGTCCCCATCCTCGGTCGCAACCTTCAGGCCGGCGGCTTCCGGGCCGAGAAAGAGTAGTTGCTCGCCGCCGTTTTCCGCGCCCAGCCGCACCAGGGCGCTGAGCTGGATGCCCTGTGCCGGGTCGTGATCGCGCAGCGCCAGGCCCCGGAACAGGCTGATCGCCTGCTTGATCTCGGCGGCGCGGCGGGCCTGTCCGGTCGCGAGGTACGACGCCTCCAGCCCCAGCGTGTCGTACTTGTTCTCGGCGACGTTCTCTTCATGGGTCGCCGCTTCGTAGGCCGTCTGCGCAGCACGTTGCAGCAGCTCCAGGTCGTCCGAGAGCTTGGCGATGATCAGATGCTGGATACGGGCTTTGTCCATGGCGAGGACCCTTGTGGCAAAGGCCGCATTCTACGGTCGCGGCCGCCGGAATAGGAGAGGATCGTAATTTGTGTGTTTGCATCATATTTGCTTTATATTGATGCAAACGCACGGAGGAAATCCATGAGCGCCCTCAGCCGTCCCACTCTCGATCCCGATGCCGTACTGGCCAAGGCCCTGCTCAATACCCGCGAGCAACTCGGGCTGACCCAGCAGCAACTGGCCGACATCGTCGGTGTGCACCGTACCGCCATCACCCGCTGGGCGGACAGCGGCGGCATCCGTCCGCAGAGCAAGACCGGCGAGCTCGCGCTGCTGCTGATCCGTGCCTACCGCGCGCTGTTCGCCCTGTTCGGCGGCAACCTCGACGACATGCGCCACTTCCTGCGCACCGAGAACCGCCACCTGGGCGCCGTTCCCCTCGAACTGATGGGCCAGGTGCAGGGGCTGGTGAGGGTGGTGGAGTACCTGGACGCCATTCGCGGCAAGATCTGATCGTCCCTGACAACAACAACGAAGGAAGGCTGGACATGGATATCTGGACGACCTGCCAGGGCCCGCAGCACATCGGGCCCCTGCGTGGCCGCCTGGTGCGGTTGGTGGAGAGCCAGGAGCAGGTGGCGACCCTGCAACTGGTGGACAATCTCGCCGAACAGGCGTTGCTGGAGGAACTCATCGAAACCAGCAAGCCGCCATTGCCCAGAAGCGCCGAGCCGCTGCACTACCTGCTCAAGACCCCGTTCCGCTACCCGCCGCTGCGCTGGGGGTCGCGCTTCGGCACCGTCCACGAGCCGAGCCTGTTCTACGCCGCCTCGCGCCTGGAGACCGCGATGGCCGAGGGGGCGTTCTACCGCTTCGTCCTGTGGAGCGGCATGGCCGTGCCGCCCCCCAGCGGGCGCATCCTGTCCGAGCATTCCTCCTTCGAGGCGCGTTTCCAGGTGGAGCGTGGCGTGCAACTGCAATCGCCACCGTTCGATCGTCACGCTCAGGCACTGGCCGACCCGGTGGACTACCGCGCCAGCCAGGCGCTCGGCGCGGCCATGCGTGCCGCAGGCGTGGAGGCCTTCGAGTACCGCTCCGCGCGCTGCCCGCTGCAGGGCACCAATATCGCCCTGTTCACCCCCGAGGCCTTCACCGAGCGGCGACCACGCAACCTCACGCCCTGGCTCTGCGAGACCACCGCCGAGTACGTCGCCTTCAAGCATGCCCAGGCGCCGGATACGCCGCGCCTGTTCCGCATGACGCAGTTCCTGATCGACGGCCACCTGCCACAGCCGGCATGACCGAGTCCTGGCCCCAGCGGCTGCTGGCCCTGGTCGCATCGCCCGCCGGTATCGCCGCGAGCTACGTCGAGTCGCTGCTGCCCGCCGCCGGCGAACGTGGGCTGGATGTCGACGCGTTGCTGCGGGCGGTGGATATCCAGGCGGAGCAACTGGCGCTGCCGGGCTACCGTTTGCCGCTGTTCAAGGCCTTCGCCCTCCTGCTCCAGGCTGAGCGCCTCGCCGGTGATGCGCTGATCGGCATGCGCCTGGGGTTGGCCGTGCGTCCGCGCTCCTTCCAGGTGCTGGGCTACTCGGCCATGAGCTGCGCCACCCTGGGCGAGGCCATCACGCGCCTGCAGCGCTTCGAACAACTGGTCTGGGACATCGGGGAAACCCGGCTGGAGGAGGAGGGCGAGTTCGTCGCCCTGGCCTGGCGGCCACGCGCGCTGCCCTGGGTGCCTCGCCAGGCCGTGGAGATGGCCCTGGCCGGCTGGCTGGCGTTCGGTCGCTGGTTGAGCGAGGAGCGTGCGCAGCCAGAGCGGGTGGAGTTCCGTCACCCCCTCGAAGCCGGGAAGGAGGCCTACGCCGACGTCCTGGGTTGCCCCGTGCAGGGCGGTTGTGCACGGCATGCCGTGGTGTTCCACAAGGCCCTGTTGCAGATGCCGTTGCGCGACGCCGACCCGCATTTGCGCGCCTTGATGGATGCCCAGGGTGATGCCTGCCTGGCCGCCTACCGTCTCGACGCCAATCTCGCCAACGAAATCCGGGCTGCGCTTTGCACCGGCCTGGCGCAAGGACAGGTCGGCCTCGATGATGTGGCGAGGCGCCTGGGGCTCAGCACGCGCCTCCTGCGTCGCCGGCTCGGGGAATCGGCGCTCGCCCTGCCCACCTTGCTGGACGAGGTGCGCAAGGACCTGGCGCAGCTCTACCTGCAGCACACCGACTTCGCCTTGCTGGAGATCGCCTACCTGCTGGGCTTCGCCGAGCAGAGCTCCTTCTCCCGAGCCTTTCGTCGCTGGACGGGTACAGCGCCTACGGACTTTCGCCGGCAAAAATGCGCCGTGGCGCCCTGAAACGGGGCATCCAGGGGGTTGACAGGAATGAGTTGTGCACAATAGCGAAGCACCTTGTCATTTCGCAGTCACATTCGCCCGTAAACGCTTGATTTTTCGTACCGCTTTTTTAAAGCAATGAAAAATAAAGGGTTTTCAGGTTGGTGAAAAAATCGCCAATTTGCAGGAGGCGCCCGTTTCATCGGGTTCGAAGAGCATTTCAATGAGCTTTCCCACAGAGTTATCCACAGCTTCTGTGGATTGTCCCAAGCGCTTGCTCTAGAACGCCACTCACGCGCTTGGCAAGACTTTACCTGTGGAAAAAAAGGAGTAGAGTTGCGCGCCTTTCCGGCCTCCACACCCTTTACATGAAGTCCAGAGCTCTCGCCGAAACGTCCCAGCACAACCAGCGCCTGCCCTTGCGCGTGGCTCTCTGGTTGCTCGACAACCCGCGCCTCGGCCAGGCCGCCAGCGTCAAGCGCCTGGCCGGCAAGCTGCTCAAGCAGCCCGCTCGCCAAGGGGTGGTGGCCGCCCAGAGTCGCCTCGGGCAGATGCTCTGCCGCGACTGCGGCAACACCCGTGACCGCCGCATCGGTTTCGACATGCTGCGCCAGGCCGCCCGCGCCGGTGATCGCCGCGCCCAGCTCGAACTGGGCCGCCTCTATGTGCAGCCCCGTACCCAGGACATGCAGCAGGCCTGCCACTGGCTGGAGCAGGCTGCCGCCCAGGGTTCCCACGAAGCCAAGCGCCTGCTGAGCCGCCTGCCCGGCGCCTGACCGCCGCGTGGGCGCTGGGTATACTGCCCGGCACCCTCCCGCGGAGCCTTCCATGCCCCTCGACTTGCCCAATCTGCTGATCGGCCTCGCGCTCGCCGCCGTGCCCCTGTTGGGCCTGGCCTGGCACCTGCAACGCCGCATCGCCGCCGCCGACGTCGAGCGCATGCTCCTCGACGAACGCCTCGCCATCGCCCAGATGGCCCAGGACGGGCTCGGTGCCCAGCTCGACGACAGCCGTGCGGAAATCCGTGAACTGACCCAGCACAACGCCGCCCAGCAGGCCGAGCTGGCTGCCCTGCGCCGCGAGTCCGAGCTGCTCGGGGCCGAGCGCAAGGCGGGCCGTGAGGCGCTGGCCGCCTGGAGCGAGGAGCGCGAGCGCAAGGAAGGCGAGTTGCGCCGCCTGGACAGCGAGCGTGCCGCCCTGGCCGCCGAGCTGCGTGAACAGCAGGAATCGCACGCCCAGCGCCTGGCCGACCTGCAGGCTGCCCGCGATGACCTGCGTGCGCAGTTCGCCGAGCTGGCCGGGAAGATCTTCGATGAGCGTGAGCAGCGCTTCGCCGAGAGCAGCCAGCAGCGCCTGGGGCAGATGCTCGACCCATTGAAGGAGCGCATCCAGGCGTTCGAGAAACGCGTCGAGGAGAGTTATCAACAGGAGGCGCGCGAGCGCTTCTCCCTGGGCAAGGAGCTGGAGCGCCTGCAGCAGCTCAACCAGCGCCTGGGGGACGAGGCTACCAACCTCACCCGCGCGCTCAAGGGCCAGAAGACCCAGGGCAACTGGGGCGAACTGGTGCTGGAGCGGGTGCTGGAGCATGCCGGCCTGGAGAAGGGCCGCGAGTACCAGACCCAGGTCAGCCTGAGCAGCGCCGATGGCCAGCGTTTCCAGCCCGACGTGCTGATCCAGCTGCCCGGCGACAAGCAGGTGGTGGTGGACGCCAAGGTCAGCCTCACCGCCTACCAGGCGCTGATCGCGGCCGAGGACGAGGCCGTCCGCGCCCAGGCGCTCAAGCAGCACGTGCTGTCCTTGCGCAACCACCTCAAGGGCCTGTCGGTGAAGGACTACCAGCGTCTGGAGGGGCTGCACAGCCTGGACTTCGTGCTGCTCTTCGTGCCCATCGAGGCCGCTTTCGCCGCCGCCCTGCAGGCCGATCCCGGGTTGTTCCAGGAAGCCTACGACCAGCACATCGTCATCGTCAGCCCGACCACGCTACTGGCCACCCTGCGGGTCATCGACAGCCTGTGGCGCCAGGAGCGGCAGAGCCAGAACGCCCGCGAGATCGCCGAGCGCGCCGGCGCCCTCTACGACAAGTTCGTCGCCTTCGTGCAGGACCTGGACGAGGTGGGCAGCCGCCTGCAGCAGCTGGACAAGGCCTACTCCGCCGCCCGCAACAAGCTGGTGGAGGGGCGCGGCAACCTCGTCAGCCGCGCCGAGAACATCAAGCTGCTCGGTGCCCGCGCCAGCAAGAGCCTGCCCGGCGACCTGCTCGAGCGCGCGGCAGGGCTGCCGCTGCTTGATGAGCTGGACGAGTGATGCCTCCGCTCTGGCCCGGATGCCGGGCCTCGTTCCTCGGCCAATCTTGGGGGCGTGCGAGCGGTCGGCTAAGAGGCCAGCTCCGCCGCCGCACGCCGGGCTGCCGGCGAGCGTTCCAGGTAACTCAGCGCCACTGACAGATCCCCTTCGGTACGCGGGTGGAAACCCGGTTCGTAATAGCGCAGCACCGCGCGGCCGATGCTGCCGGGCGTGGGCAGCTTGTCGCGGGCGCCCAGGCGGCGCCAGTGGCGGAGGAAGCCGGGGCGCTTGGAGGCCGCCGGGTCCTGGCGCATGAGGCTGGCGGAGCCGACGCTGAACAGCGTGATCAGCGCGATGCAGGCCACCACCATGTAGAACCCCCGCGCCAGCGGGCTGCCGCCCAGGTGCACGTGCAGGTCATGGGCGACGCAGCGGTGCTCCACCTCCTCGGCGCCGTGCCAGCGCAGCAGGTCGAGCATCACCGGGTCGGCCTGGTCGAGGCCGCGGGTGGTGATGATCCAGTTGCCCAGCACACAGGTGAAATGTTCCACGGCGGCGATCAGGCCGACGCGCTGGCGCAGCCACCAGGGTTGCAGCCACCGGCTCAGGCGATGCTCGCCCAGCGGGTGGTCGCAGAGCACCTTGTCGAACAGGCGGTAGATGCCGGCGGTCACCGGTGTCGGGTCCAGCCCGTGGCGTTCCAGGTAGGGTTTCAACGCGCTGTCATGGGCGCGTGCGTGTTGTGCCTCCTGGCGCACGAAGCCGCGCACGTCCTCGGCCAGCAACGGGTCGCTCACCAGCGGCAGGGCCTTGTTGTACACGCGGCAGAACCAGAATTCACCGGCCGGCAGGATCAGGTGCAGGCTGTTCATGATGTGCGAGGCCTCGGGCTCGCCCGGCACCCAGTGCAGCGGTGTATCGGCGAAGTCGAAGCGCACCTTGCGCTGTTCGAGGCGGTGATGCGGCAGGTTCATGAGGCCCTCCTGGCCGGTTCCTCGCGGTCGACGAATTCGCGGAGCCACAGCGCCAGGCGCTGGGGCTCGGCCAGCAGTTGCCAGTGCCCGGCGCGCACTTCGCGGCGCCACAGGGTCGGCGCCCAGCGGGTCAGTTCGTCGAACAGCTGCGGCCGCACGAAACGGTCGCGGGTCGGGATGACCAGGTGCACGGGCACGTCCGTGTGGCGTTCGCGCGGGCGAAACAGGCTGCTGATGAAGTTGGCGCGGTAGAGCCTGACCCCGCGCTGGCCATCCTGGAGCTGGGTAGTGCTGACATGGGGCTTGGCGATCCCCTCGACGCGGCGCAGCAGGCTCGGCCAGGCGCGGGCCAATCCGAAGCGCCAGGTAAGTTCCGGCAGCAGCGGGGTGTGGAAGAAGGCGATGTACCAGGAACTCAGCAGTTGCCCGAGCATCTGCAGGTAGGCGCCGGCGCGCCTCTCCCGCAGCCTGCTGCGCATCCAGTGGCCGACGTGGTCGAGGCAGGGGCCGGAGATGCTGGTGTAGGAGGCCAGCAGCGGCTGGATGCGCGGTTCGGTCACAGCCTCCCAGCTCTGGATCGACCCCCAGTCGTGGGCCACCAGGTGCACCCGGCGATCCGGGCTGAGGGCACGGATCACCGCTTCCAGGTCGTTGGCCAGGCGCGGCAGGCGGTAGTCGCGGATACGCGATGGCACTTCGGATGCGCCGGCACCGCGCACGTCGTAGGCGATGATGCGATAGTCCGCCGCCAGCTCGCGCACCAGCGGCAGCCAGACTTCGTGGCTGTCCGGGTAGCCGTGCACCAGCAGCAGGGTCGGTCCCCTGGCGTTGCCCCATTGATAGGTGGCGAGGCGCACGCCATCGCCCTGCACGGTGATGCGCCGGGGTTCGAGGCCGAGGGGGGCGTTCATGACTGAGCCTCCTGGTGC
>NZ_QKRU01000112.1:0-13257 GCF_003234055.1 Pseudomonas sp. 57B-090624 | reverse complement strand
TCAAACCTGAGCAAGGACGCTCAGTGAAACGCCGGAAGGCAACTTGAAGTGGCTTGCAGCCACTTCGACAGCAGGCACATCCGACCGGCTGGCTGCCGCTAAAGCTACTTTTTCAACAGAATCGGCCAAAAGCTGCCCTTCACATTTTTTGTTGTAGGAGCGAGCTTGCTCGCGAAAAGCTTTATCGCCTTATTCGCGAGCGAGCAAAGGCTTGGCGTCCCCCTCGCTCCTAAAAAAA
The DNA here is from genome assembly GCF_003234055.1 of Pseudomonas sp. 57B-090624. NCBI lineage: Bacteria > Pseudomonadati > Pseudomonadota > Gammaproteobacteria > Pseudomonadales > Pseudomonadaceae > Pseudomonas > Pseudomonas sp. 57B-090624. The sequence goes on along the minus strand of NZ_QKRU01000112.1, from coordinate 13,019 downwards.
TGTGATTGAGAGGACACTTCACCGTCCGCACGGGAGCTCACCATGACACTTCACCGCTTTGCGACATTCAGCATCCATTTAACACAGCAGGCCGAACATGCCCTGCCCCAATGGATTGAACCCTGCCTCGGTTGCGACCTAATCAGTGCAGGAGCCATACGCGAGCTACGCAGCGACGGGACGCACCTGCACCTGCACCTGCATAACGAGCTGGGCTTTCCGGCAGAAGGCTACCGTGAGTCACTGAGCCGGGCGGTGAAGGCTCTGCTTCTGGCCCATACCAATGCGGCTTCGGTGGAGATAGAAATCGAATGGGCTGTCAGCGCGGCCTCGATCACCCGCCAGACCCTCCCGGGCGTCAAACACATGATCGCGGTCGCCTCGGGCAAGGGCGGCGTGGGCAAATCCACCACCGCGGTCAATCTGGCGCTGGCCCTGGCTGCCGACGGCGCCCGCGTCGGCATGCTCGATGCAGACCTCTATGGGCCCAGCCAACCGCGGCTACTGGGTCTTAGCGGTCTACCAGATACTCGCGACGGAAAGTTGCAACCCATGATCGGCCACGGTGTGCAATGCATGTCGATCGGCTTTCTCGTCGATGAGGAGTCGCCGGTCATCTGGCGAGGTCCGATGATCACCCAGGCATTGACCCGCCTGCTGCAGGAAACCCGCTGGGAGAATCTCGACTACCTCATCGTCGACCTGCCGCCGGGCACCGGCGACATCCATCTGACCCTGGCGCAGCGGATGCCGGTATCCGCCGCGCTGATTGTTACTACGCCGCAGGACTTGGCGCTGTTGGATGCTCGCAAGGGGCTGCGCATGTTCGAGAAGGCAACGTGCCGGTGCTCGGGATCATCGAGAACATGAGCCTGCATGTCTGCAGCGAGTGCGGTCATGAAGAGCACATCTTCGGCAGCGGTGGGGCACAACGCATGGCCGACCAGTACGGTAGCGAGCTACTTGGTGAATTACCGCTGGATATGCGTATTCGCGTGGGCGCAGAGACGACGGCGTGCCGGTTGTCATCGCGGAACCGACGGGGACTCTTGCACGGACGTACCAGACGGTCGCTCGGCGGGCGGCAGCACGGTTGTCGCTACTAGCGCAGCATGCGGCACCGTATTGCCAGCAGTGATTGAAGCCTGACGAACAGTTTCAAAATGGTATCGCTGGACCGTTCCGAAGCAACGGCGTTAATCCCACCGCACCGCACCGCACCGCACCGCAGCGCAGCGAGCAGCTGTCGAATTGAAAACTGGCGCACAAGTATTCGGATGGATCAGCTCAGCCGAAGATCGCCTCGAGGTCCGCCTCCGAGTCCTCGGGAAGCGAAAGATCCAGCGTAGCCTCAACGTGATTAAGATGGCTGAGCATCAATGCAATAGCTCTATCGGGATTACCCTCTTCCATCGCTGCAATGATGTCGGAGTGCTCATGGTTGGGGCAGGCCGGAACGTTGGGTGAGTCGTAGAGTAAAATTATCAAGCATGTCAGGGACGCCAGTTCACGCATTAGCCTGATCAATGGCGGACTACCAACCATTTGCGCGATCAGCGTATGAAATTCCCCGGATAAGCGAATTACTGCCCGCTTGTCGCCATCCTCACGGGCGGCCCGTTCCAGGGCCACATGGTCATACAGACGTTTGAATGCACCGCCGTCAGCCTTGGCAACCAACGTACGAATCAGAGCGGGCTCAAGAATGCGGCGCGCTTCAAAAACGTGCCTGGCCTCCTCAACGGAGGGGCTAGCAACGTAAGCCCCACGGTTGGGGATGGTAATAACTACCCCCTCATAAGCGAGTCGCGCCAGTACTTCGCGTACGCGTGTGCGATTCACCTCGAAAACGCGCGCAAGCTTTTCCTCAACCAATTTAGTACCCGGCATTAAACGGTGTTCCATCACCGCATTAAGGATGCGTTCGTAAATGCTATCTCGCTTATCTGCAGTACCAACAATCTGGCCCGTGCTACGAGCTTTGCGAGGGCCTGTCGGCGAGCTTCCTTCGTTAAGCACGAAAAATTCCTCAGTAATAAGTGCCATATGCTGGAGCAGATTGTCACAAAATCTCAGAAACTGTCCACACCCGCACTAAAACTTATCACGGATTAGCGGTTTCGCACCAAGTGCGTGCAGCGTATCAGCGCTGGCTTTCGCACTCTTTAACGATTTTATACTCGGCCAAAATGGTCAGAAAGGCCCATTTATAAAGGGCTTAGCTAGGATTTCGAGTTGGCAACATTGTTAAGAGCGGTATGACACATCAATGGCACAGCCCTTGCTTTGGATTGCCACAGGTATTTAGTGTTTTGCCACAATCCGAAACGACAACTACCTCCATTACCGATGGCTTGACGCGCCAATGAAAGCCAACGATGTCCCGCAGGCGTTACCTGCAAGGCACCCCCAGCTTTTCGAAGGCTTAATCCAAACCACATGCGAAGTGACCTACGTAATGAAAAATAAACTGATGCACGTCTTCAAGAGGCCGACAGCTGTTGCCCTTACGTTTTTTTCGCTCTTCAGCATGGCGATAGTTCCGAACGCGCTTGCTCAGGAAAGAAATTCGATTCTGGTAGTGGCGGGGCCGCGAACTCCAGAATCGCTCGACCAGGAATATCCGCCAACTGAGGCGACTCACGAATCCAAAAAGAATATTTACGAGCGCCTGTTGGCCTATGCACCAAAAGAGATAGACGGCGTTCAGACCGAGAACTTTGACAAGCTCGTCGGAGCCTTGGCTGAAAGCTGGGAAGTCTCTGATGACATGACCAGCATCGTCTTTCATCTGCGTGACGGGGTTAAGAGCCCAGCAGGCAACACGATGACGGCTGACGATGTCATGTGGTCGTTCGAGCGCGGCTGGAACATGAACGCCAACTTCCGCTGGTATATGGGCCAGGTCCTCGGCATCCAGAATTACAACGACGCGTTCGAAAAGATCGACGACATGACGGTCAAGGTCACGGTGCCTAGAACCTCGCCGCTGATCGAACGGATCTGGGCCAACAATGACCTGGGTATTCTGGACGCTGAAGCTGTAAAGCAGCACGTCACTGAGGATGACCCCTGGGCTTCCAGCTGGCTGTCGACCCACTCTGCTTCGTTCGCTCCCTATCAAGTGACCAAGTTTCGTTCCGGGCAAGAGGTCGTTTATGAGGCCAACCCGAACTACTACCGCGGAGCACCACGCCTCGAAAAAGTCATTTTCCGCGAGATGCCGACCTCTGCGAATCGCCTGGCCGCGCTTCAGGCCGGAGCGGTCGACGTAGCAGAATGGCTTTCTCCCCGAGAGCTCACCATGCTGGAAAAGAACCCCCAGTTGAAGATTTGGCAGGTGTTCGGCAACTACATCCATCGCGTGGAGATGAACAACACGACACCGCCTTTCGACAACATCAAGGTACGGCAGGCGCTGAACTATCTAGTACCACGCGAAGACATCTTAAAGGCCGTCTATTACAACAAGGCACGCCAGACCAAAAGCCCTATCTCGGAGATCTACCCGTCCTACACCGACGAGTACTTTACATATGAACAGGACGTCGAAAAGGCAAAGACTTTACTGAAAGAAGCTGGACTAGAATCAGGCTTTAAAACTCAACTCGGTTACCGCACCGGAGATCTAATCGAGGAAGAAATAGCCGTCATTATTAAAACTGCCTTTGCCCGTGCGAACGTCGATGTGGAGCTCGTCAAGCTACCGGCCTCCACGCTCGTAGAAAGATACTCCAAGGGAACTATTCCCATGTATTTCTACCGCGATATGGCCATTGTTCCGGATGCAGCGTACGTCGCAAATCTTTGGCTAAACAGCGCTTCTCTTATCAATTATTCAAAGTTCAAGAGCGACGAAGTTGATCAACTCATCAACGATGCACTGTCCAGCACTGATGAAACGAAGCGTGATACGGGCATGAAGCGCGTCCAGCAGATAGTTATGGATCAAGCACCCTGGATATTCCTGATGAACCCCGGATATCAACTTGCGACGCGAGCCAACGTGGCCGGTTTTAGCTGGTACACACCAAACAGCAATAGCTGGTACGACTTTTACAAGGAATAAGTAGGCCAAAGGGGGCACAGAAACGTGTGCCTCCACGCTTCGCACGATTACAAGGAAAAACCCTATGAAATTCGGCATGTTGCTAAGGTCCCTGCCTCGCCCGCTACGCATCGTTCTGGGGAGAATAGGCGTACTCGTTCCGCAGATGTTCGGCGTTCTGCTCGCAACGTTTCTGCTCATCCGACTATTACCGGGAGACCCGGCCCTGCTGATGCTTGGCAACATGGCCACTGCCGATCAGATCGAGAGTCTGCGGGAAAAACTCGGGCTGAATGCCAGTGTCTGGACGCAGTTCACCAGTTACCTGTCCACGGTTATCCAAGGTGATCTTGGAACATCCATGTTTACCTCCAACCCGGTGGTGGTAGACCTGCTCGATCGGGTTCCAGCGACGCTTGAGCTGATCACTTATGCAATGCTCGTCACCATTATTACCGCCGTCTCGCTCGCGGTAGTTTCTGTAATCAAGCCCAAGGGGCTGGTTAGCAAGTTCAGTAAAGTATATGGGCTTGCCGCGGGTGCAGTGCCTGACTTCTGGGTCGGGCTGTTGCTCATTTACTTCCTCTTTTATGTAGCCGGCATCGCCCCTGCACCATTCGGGCGCCTGGACCCAATAATTTCAGCCCCTCCTCCGGTTACCGGCTTCCTGACCATAGATACGTTGTTAGCAGGCGACACCGAGGCGTTTGCCTCCGCAGTGGGTCGGCTGTTTCTGCCTGTGCTTACGTTGGCCACCGTCAACGCAGGCGCATTGATGAAAATGACGCAGATGGTCTTTGCAGACAGCTATCGCAGCGAATACATCCGGCACGCACGTGCAAGTGGATTATCCGAGTGGAAGCTGGTTCGTATTGCATTGCGCAATAGCCTGCCGCCGATCATTACGATGGTCGGGTTCCTCTTCGGCTTCCTGCTAGGCGCCGCTGTACTTGTAGAAACGATCTTCGCCTGGGGCGGCCTTGGGCAGTATGCCGTCTCCGCTGTAATGAACAGTGACTATCCAGCATTGCAAGGATTCGTCCTGGTAGCGGCCGCATTCATCCTTATTGTTTACACGGTCGTGGATGTCCTCTACGGCATCGCCGACCCGAGGATTGAAGTATGAAAATATTTCCTGGATCACGCAGAGCAACGGCCAAGGCAACCCTGGCGATCGGATTGATACTGCTCGCTTTGCAGTTCTTGGCAATTGTGTTCGCTCCCTGGATCGCGCCGTATTCGCCTGTAGATGCAAATCCACTGAACGCGCTTCAAGAACCATCCCTGAAGCATTTGTTCGGCACCGATGTGTCGGGCATGGATATCTTTTCGCGCGTTGTTTTCGCTACTCGCATCAACCTGCTGATTAGCGTAACGGCCGTTGCCATCGCATTCGCTATCGGCGTCCCGATTGGTCTCGCGATCGGATACTACAAGGGCTGGATCAGCTCTTTAGCGATGCGCATATTCGACTTTGTGCAGTCATTCCCGGTATTCGTACTGGGCATGGTTCTGGTGTCGGTTATGGGCCAGGAAATCTGGAACGTTGCCATCGTCCTGGCCGTTCTTTTCACACCGGTGTTCGCTCGGCTGATTCGCGCAGAGGTTTTGTCACTTCGTGACCGCCCCTTTATAGCGGCCGCGCGGTGCAGTGGCGCGACAGACCAGACGATCATGTTCAAACACATCCTGCCCAATGCACTCACTCCCGCGATTGTACAAATCTCGATCAGCATCGGTATGGCCATTTTGCTGACAGCGGGTCTCTCCTTCGTCGGCGCCGGGGTACGGATGCCAACGCCTGAATGGGGGCTCATGGTGAGCAATGGTGCTCAGCATATGATTCTCGGAATCTGGTGGGTCGCTTTGTTCCCCGGTCTTGCCATCGTCTTCTCAGTACTGACTTTCGCGCTGCTTGGAGACGCTGCGAAGCAAATATTCGACCCTCAGAACAGGAGCATTTCATGATGGACGCCACGGAACTGCTGCTGGACGTACGCAATCTCTCCGTCCGCTTTGATAACCCTGCAAAGCCGCCGGCATTGAGTGATGTGAGCTTCACTCTAGGCAAAGGCGAGATCCTGGGCATTGTGGGCGAAACGGGCGCAGGGAAGTCTCTGCTGGCCAGAGCCATTATCGATATGCTCCCCGCGGAAGCGCGCATCACCGAGGGCGAAGTCCTGGTGAATGGCCAATCAATCTCCAGGATGACTGATGAGCAGAAAAGAGGGTTTCGCGGGGGTGAAGTCGCGCTCATCGGCACAAATGCCAAGGCCCTTCTAGACCCGGTAGTAACGGTTGGCGAGCAGATCGCCAGAGTCCTGCGCGCACACCGAGGCATCGGTAAAGCCGAAGCCTGGAACGAGTCGATCCGTCTGTTCGAGCAGGTGGGGATTGTTAATCCCGAAAGAAGAGCCCATGCCTACCCACACGAACTCTCGGGTGGCATGGCACAGCGCGTAGTCATTGCCATGGCGCTGATCGCGCAGCCGAAAATACTGCTTGCCGACGATGCAACACTCGGCCTGGACGCAACCATACAGCTGCAAGTGCTGGACTTGCTGGTGCAAAAAGGCCGCGAGCTCGGGCTGGCTGTCGTATTGATTACGCATGATCTCGGCATGGTCGCGAGCTACTGCGATCGCGTAGGGATCATGAAGTCAGGCCAGTTGCTTGAGCTCGAAAGCATTCGCTCATTCCTGACCGATGGCCCGAAACACCCTTACAGCCGCGAGCTACTCGAAGCTGCGAAAGTCCGGCCTCTTCCCATGAGCACAAAGCATGTGCATAGCGAGGTGGATACAGCACCGTTGCTCGAGGTTACAGACCTCGTGAAGACATTCCATATCAAGGGGACATCGGAGGTCGTTCGTGCGGTCGACCACGTGTCTCTTTCGATCCGACGTGGTGAGACGCTGGCGCTTGTCGGCGAAAGCGGATCGGGCAAGACGACCATGGGGCAATGCCTGGTTCGCCTGTTGCAGCCCGATTCGGGATCAATCCGATTCGACGGTACCGAAACGTCTACCTACTCAGACAAGCAGTTCAGGGCGGTACGCCGTCGCATGCAGATGGTCTTCCAGGAACCCTACGTGGCCCTGAACCCGAGGTGGCGTGTTCGCGATCTCGTGGCCGAGCCCCTGAACCTCGGAGAGCCTTTGACGCGCTCACAAAAAGCGACGCGTGTGCTGGAATTGCTGGATCTGGTCGGCATCGCCAGATCGAAAGCTGAGGTTTATCCGCACGAGCTGACAGCCGGCGAACAGAAGCGCGTCGGCGTCGCCAGAGCGTTAGCGGTCAACCCTGATTTTGTGATTTTCGATGAGCCGACAACCGCTCTGGACATCCGTGTACGAGCCCAGATCATCGACCTGGTGCGCGATCTTCAAAAGCGCATGGGGCTATCCGCCCTTTTCATCACACATGACCTCAACTCTGTTCGCTCACTGGCGCATTACGTCGCGGTAATGCGTCACGGCAAAATCGTCGAGCAAGGGCCGACCGAGCAGATTTTCGCTAACCCGAGGGAATCGTACACACGCAAGCTCCTGAATGCGGAGCTCCCCATCGAAATTCGGCCTGACGTGGACGCGCGCAGCCTCCAGACCGCGGAGGAGCTATGAACCGCGATCTCTCGTCGAACAAACCCGTCCTCGTCACCGGTGCGGCTGGCCTTGTAGGGCGCCAGTTAGTGCGCCGCCTATCCGAGCAGGGGCGCTCCGTTCTGGCAGTCGACCGGTTTTCTTCAGTAACTGAGGAGGGAATCGAGATTCAGGAATGCGACCTCGGTGACGTACACGGACTACACGCCATAGCCCAACATGGCATCGACTCGGTCGTGCACTGCGGTGCTTATTCGGGCCCAATGGTCGCCCGTGATGCGCCCTACTCAATGGTGCAAGTGAACATCGTTGGCACTGCCAACATGCTTGAGCTTGCGCGCATTCATAACGCTCGAAGGTTCGTTTACTGCTCCTCGACTAGCGCCTATGGCGTTACCAAATCGTCACCGGTTATGGAAGACAGCGCGCTTAGACCAGCGAGCCTCTACGGCGCCAGCAAAGTCGCCTCGGAATATATAACCACTGCCTATGCCAATCAGTACGGACTTTCCGCTGTGAGCATTCGGCTCTCCTGGGTATACGGACCTGGCCGGACCACTCCCTGTGTCATCCGCACCATGATCGAGGATGCGCTAGCAAATCGCCCTACCAGGCTGCCTTTTGGCTCGGACTTCCCTCGCCAATTTATCCATGTCGACGATGCGGTTGATGGGCTGGTGAGCGCACTCGACGCCCCCACCTTGCCAAGGGCGACATACAACATCACCGGCGACACCCGAACGACGCTTGAGCAAGTCGCAGCGTTGGTGCGCGCTGTGTTCAAGGATGCTGACATCGAGTTGCAGCCGGGTCCGGATCCAGTCGACGAACTCCAGGAAAAGTTCAGCATTGAAGCTGCGCGGCGAGATCTTGCATACGAGCCCAGGGTTGCTCTTGAGCAAGGCATACGCGCTTACGCGAACTGGATCAAGATGGCTCAGAGTAAGGAATCTGATGACCCAAAAACCGCAGGCTAAAGCCGGGCCGCAGATCGAATCCAATGCGCAGACGTTTTAAAGCCTGAGCGGACGATTCATCTCTGGCACAGCGGGCAACCTACCTATCACCGACTTCACATGCTCGACGATGAAAACTCTCGTCCGTGCGAAGTCGGCCACGATCTCAACCTTAAACAGGTATCGCGCATATGAACGATTCTGAAAGAGATTTCGTCGGCTATGGCCGCAATCCACCAGACCCCAAATGGCCTGGCGGAGCACGCCTCGCTTTGAATTTCGTACTCAATTATGAGGAAGGGTCGGAGCCGTCGATACAAGACGGCGAGAGCTCCACTGAAACCTGGTTTACCGAAAGCAGCGGACTCAACACCGGCGTTCTGGGCCGTGATCTCGCTGCCGAGGGTTTATTCGAGTACGGAAGTCGCGTCGGCTTTTGGAGGGTCATGCGGCTTTTCCAGGAGCGTTCGATGATGGCAACGATATTCGGCTGTGCGCTCGCCCTAGAGCGAAATCCGGATGCCTGCGTAGCCATCAGAGAATCGGGCTTTGATGTCTGTTCGCACGGCTGGCGTTGGATCAAGCATTACGGGTTATCCGAAGAGGAAGAGAAAGAGCATATCCGCCGCGCTATCGACTCTCTTGAACGAACAATCGGCACTCGCCCTCAAGGCTGGTATTGCCGTTACTCGCCGAGCACCAACACACGACGTTTGCTCGTGGAGGAAGGAGGCTTTCTCTATGACTCGGATTATTACGGAGACGAATTACCCTTCTGGACTCAAGTCGGCGGAAAGCCGCATCTCGTTGTTCCCTACTCCCTGACCAATAACGACGGGCAGTTTGCCGCAGGCGTCAGTACCGGAGATCAATGGTTTTCCTTCCTCAAGGATGCCTTCGACATGCTCTACAAAGAAGGCCGGACGCAACCCAAGATGATGTCTGTCGGCCTTCATCTCAGACTTGTGGGCCACCCAGCCCGAGCAGCAGCGCTCGAGCGCTTCCTCGACTATGTCTCGACCTTCCCCGACGTCTGGATCACGCGGCGCATTGATATTGCCAAGCATTGGATGAGCGTTCATCCCGCACCTCACAACTAAGGATGCATCATGACTAACGTATTTGATCTGACGGGCCGCAAGGCCGTTGTGACCGGTGGTAGCCGAGGTATTGGCGGTGCGATAGCGGAACTGTTCCTGGAGCACGGCGCGGAGGTTGCGATCTGCCATCTCGATGACCACGACAATGCTGAAAGCTTCAAAGATCGGCTGAAAACCAGGGGGCTTGAGCTTCATTCCACCGAATGCGATGTATCGCATCCCGCAGCGGTAGCGGCCTTCGCCGAATGGGCGCAGGAGCGCATGGGCAGCGTGGATATCGTCGTCAACTCGGCAGGTCTGGGTGGCGGCGACCGCCCGTTCTCGATGACAGACGACAGCGATTGGGACCGAATCGTTGGAGTGAACCTCCGCGGAACCATGTTAGTCACCAAAGCCTTCTTCGGAGCGATGGTTTCACGCAACTATGGCCGCATCATCAACGTCGCGTCTCAATTGGCCTATAAAGGCGCCCCCGGCCTTGCCCACTATTGCGCGGCTAAAGCTGGGGTCGTGGGCTTCACGCGAGCGCTCGCCTATGAAGGGGCGCCATACAACGTGATGGTGAACGCCATTGCCCCGGGCCCGGTAGACACCGAACTCCTGCGCAACCACAGCAAGGAATGGCTTGAGGCCAAGAAGGCGCAATTGCCAATCGGACGCTTCGGGCATGTAGCCGAAATAGCCCCAACCGCCCTCCTGCTGGCGTCTGCAGCGGGCGCGTTCTATGCCGGCCAGACACTGTCACCAAATGGTGGCGATGTGATGCTTTGAATCCATATCAGTAAATGACTGGCACCGTGCGGCAGCTCCTGGCGGCTTCATGGCGCAACGGCGCATGGGAAAAACTTTGTTCCGCAGTCTGCGGATCGCAGTTTCCTCGGGCCATTGCCGGCGGGCCGGTCACTATTTCAGAGACTTGAATGAATACATTCGACACAGTTATCCGCAATGCCCGCGTAGTCACCGCGGCAGATATTTTTACTAGCGACATTGGCATTCGCGACGGGCGCATTGCTGCGCTGGGAATTGACCTGCCGACTGGCCTCAAGGAAATCGACGCCAAAGGCCGACACGTGACGCCAGGTGGAATCGACAGCCATGTGCACCTGGACCAGCCGACCGGAGACGGTTCGATCATGGCTGACGACTTTCTCAGCGGCACAGTCTCCGCAGCCTGCGGCGGCACCACTACGGTGATCCCGTTTGCCTGTCAGCAAAAAAGCAAGAGCCTGCGCGCCGCCGTGGAGGACTACCACCGCCGCGCCGGTCAGAAGCCGGTGATCGACTATGCCTTCCACATGATCGTTACCGACCCGACGCCGGAAATCCTGCGCGACGAGTTACCGGCGCTGATCGCTGAGGGTTATACCTCTTTCAAGATCTATATGACCTACGACGCCCTGAAACTCAGCGACCGCGAGATTCTGGATACCCTGTCGGTCGCCCGCAGCGAAGGTGCGATGGTCATGTTGCATGCGGAGAACGCCGACTGCATCGCCTGGCTCACCGAGCGCCTGCTCGCCGCCGGCCACACCGCGCCGCGCTACCACGCGACCTCGCGACCGATGCTGGTAGAACGTGAGGCGACACACCGCGCCATTGCCCTGGCTGAGCTGGTCGACGTGCCAATACTGATCGTCCACGTTTCCGGGCGAGAAGCTGTCGAGCAGATTCGCTGGGCGCAAAGCAACGGCCTCAAGGTGTACGCCGAAACTTGCCCGCAGTACCTGTTTCTGACCGCCGACTCGATGGGTTGCGACGACAGCTTCGAGGGCGCCAAGTGTATCTGCAGCCCGCCGCCGCGAGACAAGGCCAATCAACAGGTCATATGGGACGGGTTGGAAAATGGTTCATTCGAGGTGTTCTCCTCGGATCACGCACCCTTCCGCTACGATGGCCCGGACGGCAAGAAAGCACACGGCGAACAGGTGTCCTTCGACAAAGTCGCTAACGGCATTCCCGGTATCGAAACGCGCATGGCCCTGCTTTGGTCCGAAGGCGTACGCACCGGGCGGATCACTCCCCAGAGCTTCGTAGCGCTGACCTCGACCAATGCCGCCAAGCTCTATGGCTTGTACCCGCGCAAGGGCAGCATCGCCATCGGTTCGGACGCAGACCTGGTGATCTGGGACGAAGATCAAACCTTCCACCTGGACAACAATCGCCTTCACCACAATGTCGATTACACCCCCTATGAAGGCATGCACCTCAGCGCCTGGCCAGCAATGACGCTATCGCGTGGCGATGTCGTGTGGGATGGCGAACAGCCGTGCGGCGATGCGGGCCGTGGTCAGTTCCTACCCTGTGCTCGGCCAGACCCGGCCAAGCCACGTCGCCGCCAGACGGAGATTCCGCTGTGAGCGAGACGCTGATCAAGTCCGTGGCCGATCGACTGATCGACAGCTGGCACAGCGGCCGGCGGCAGCCTGTGTCAGGGCTCTCGCTGCCGGACGCGAATGCTGCCTATGCCGTACAACGGCTGGTCACTGAAAGTCTTGGCTGGTTCGAGGGCACCCGCCCATGTGCTTGGAAACTCGGCGGCGCGCCGGGCGGACTGGTCAGCTGCGCCGCCATACCGAGCAACTCGATCCATCCATCGGGGTGGCAGGTCCCTGCGCGTTATGCTGTGGGACTCGGGATCGAAGGCGAACTGGCGATCCGGCTGGGACGGGACCTGTCAGATACGCCGGACATAGTTGAGATTCGTGCTGCCATCGACGCTTGGCTGCCAGCAATCGAGCTGTGCGACACCCGCCTGGAGGAAGACGCCAGGGTCGATCCTCTGCTGCGGTTAGCCGACCAGCAGCTCAACCGCGCGCTAATTCTGGGTGAGCCTTTCCTGCTAGTTGATCTCCCCGAATGGACACGGCAACCGGTTGTGTTGGAGGTAAATGGTCACAAACAGCTCGCAGCCACCGGCTCGCATCCCTTCGTCGATCCACTGGCCTCGTTGCCCTGGCTGGCCCGACACGCTGCCGAGCAAAATACGCCTTTGCGTGCCGGCGACCTGATTGCCACCGGCAGTTGGACAGGCCTCTACTGGGCGAGCTGGGGGCAGCGCATCGATGTCGGCTTTGGCAAATTCGGAAAAGCCACTCTACTGACCTGACGATGAAGCTGTTACGGGAGGCGCTCATGGCACCCTCCGCTTGTGGCCGAAGCGGTCTTTCACAGACGGCTGCTATCGGCCGATTCTGTTGAAAAAGTAGCTTTAGCGGCAGCCAGCCGGTCGGATGTGCCTGCTGTCGAAGTGGCTGCAAGCCACTTCAAGTTGCCTTCCGGCGTTTCACTGAGCGTCCTTGCTCAGGTTTGA